>CAZTAY010000038.1:0-21179 GCA_964611655.1 uncultured Eubacteriales bacterium | reverse complement strand
ACGATATAAACGGAACGGCAGTGACAAATCAGAAGCTGTGGCCGCTTTCGGAAGCTGAAGCAAGAGCCATCGGAAATGATACTGTGCGCTCATACGGCGACGATTGGTGGCTCCGTTCGCCGGACTCCGGCTACTCCGGCATTGCGCTCTGTGTCTTCTCGTACGGCACCGGCGTCTGGGACTATGTCTATTCTTCCAATGGTGTCCGCCCCGCTTTTAAGCTGAATCTGTCATCTGTGCTCTTCTCATCTGCCGCAGCCGTAGGCGGCAAATCCGGCTCTGCAAGCTCCACTCTGTCGGCAGCGCAGCCGCCTAGCGGCCCTGTAAAATTGACGGTGGTGGATAGTTCTCTCACCGCCGGGATAGTGACCGCCGTGGGCGATAACACGAATTTTGGCACAACCATAAAGATTAGCACCAACGGCGCAACAACCAACAAAAGCCTTTCCGCAATCATCACAGACGGCACAGGAACTACTGTAAAATATTATGGCAAGATTGCGAATATCGACGGCACAGGCGCAGTGACCAATGCAGAATTAACCTTGCCTGTGACCCTTGACGATAACAATGTACTGAAAATATTTGCCGAAGAGATAAACGGCGCTAACCTCACCGATTATGCAAGTACGCCTATGACAGTGTCGCTAGTTTCTGAAACACCCACCTTCTCACCAATGGCAGGAACATACACAAGCGCACAAACCGTGACCATTTCATGTTCAACGGCAGGTGCAAAGATATACTACACCACAGACGGTTCTGTTCCCACAGCCAGCAGCACAGAATACACCACACCGATTACGGTAAGTAACACCACCACAATTAAAGCAATTTCAAAAGCAACTGGATATATGGACAGTACGGTTGCCACAGCAACCTATACAATTAGCACCGGTGGCGGTGGCGGTGGCGGTGGCGGAGTTAGCAACAGGTACAAATACAAAATAAAAAGCTCAAACAGCCAATGGGAAAAGGGTTCCCTAATCGGTTCAACCGTGGAGGTGGATGCAAACTTCAACAATTTCAAAAATGTGAGTATGGACGGTTCGATAGTTCCAAGCACAAACTGGACAGCTAAATCAGGTAGTACAATTGTCACTCTAAAGCCGGAGTATCTGGAGACGCTGTCCCTTGGCAAGCATACATTGCTGATTCGTTTTAGAGACGGATACGCCGAAACAAACCTAACGATCCTTGCAAAACAGGAAGAACCTCAAAAGACCCAAAACCCGAACACGAACACAGGCATGAATAATCCGTTTACGGATGTCCGGGAATCAGATTGGTTCTTCAACGCTGTGATGAATGCGTACAACAAGGGCTTGTTCGCCGGAACAAGTGCAACCACGTTTAGTCCCAACGCTCCCATTACTAGAGGAATGTTCACAACCGTTCTTGCACGGTTTGATGGTGAGGATTTGTCCGGCTATAATGTGTCACCCTTTGATGATGTGGCAATCACCGAATACTACGGCAAACCCATTGCATGGGCGGCGGATAAAGGTATTGTAACCGGTGTTGGTGGCGGAGGGTTTGGTGTGAACAAGAGCATCACAAGGGAAGAAATGGCTGTAATGCTTGAGAATTACATCCAGGTTAAAGGCTTGAATCTACCAGAAAACGGAAACAACACAATCTTTGAGGACAAGGATGATTTCAGTCCGTGGGCTGAAAACGCTATCGCCCATATGCGCAGACTGGGACTAATCGACGGGAAAGGCAACAATGCCTACCACCCACAGGGTACGGCTACCAGAGCAGAGGTAGCACTAATATTTCTGAATCTGAGTAATGCTATGGAAAAGTAGCTAAGAATGATAAAACAAAAGGCTTACCGGGAGTAATTCCTCGGTAAGCCTTGTTTTTTCTTTGAATATAAACACTTTATCCGTCAACAAACAAGCTCTTTCAACACCAGATTAAATCATGTGCTAAGCAGGAAGTTGATGCTTAGCTTTATTCTACTAGAGAACGCTCATTGATAGTTGAATTACTAAGAATATAAAATTCTTCTTGGCTTGGCTGCCACTTTTTCTCCATTTTTTCCAAGCTATCGTCAAAGCGTTGTGCTTCCTGTTCATCAATCTTCATTACAGGGCTATCATAGTAAACCCATTTCTTGGTCTCTAAGGCGTTTGGTTTAAGTTCTTTTACCATCATTCCCGTTGGGTACATCCCATTTTCAAGAGAAACATTATATTTTACACAGCACTTAAAACCGCGGCTTACATAATTGCCGGGATTTCCAAATATTACAATCAGATCATAACCAAGCGCAACTGCTTTTTCAAAAGAATGTTCCAGAAGCATTTTTCCATAGCCCATTCTTTGATATTCCGGTAAAATAGAAACAGGACCGAAAGTCAAGATTTCTTTCTCTTTTCCAGACTCATCAACCAGTCTTGCTTTTGTGTACATGACATTTCCAATGATTTGACCATCAAGTTCAATCACAAAATCCAATTCCGGCAGAAAATCTTCATGCTGACGCATAACATGAACTAAATAATGTTCATTGCATCCTGGAACATATAAATTCCAAAAAGCTTTTCTTGTGATTTCCTCTGTTTTTTTATAGTCTGCAGTTTTTTCGTTTCTGATATTAATTTGTGTTTGCTTCATGAGCAATACCTCCTAAAAATAAACTTTAATCTTTTGGGAGGTTTGTGTTTGAGATTGTATTAACGCAAACCTCCCGGTTAGCACACAATCTCCAAAGTATTGTTATTTTTCATATAGCATCTCCTAGAAATAATTATTACAATTAGCCTAACAGCTTAATCATAATTGTAGATATTCTAACACGAAACATATGAACAGATCAACCAAAAGCGTGAAAATCAGTAGATTTTTATCTTGAGTTATTAGATTAATAGCTTATAATATAGTTATTACTCTTTGTGGTGAAAGAGATTTATTACATATACAGTTTGAAAAAATATCACCATCGGAATACCAGGGCATGGACATACAATTGGAGTAGTAGTATTTGAATCTGGCTCAAATCAATTCCTTTTCAGTCTTGGACTTAAGTTCGCCCCAACGCTTTAGTCCTAAACAACATAGTAAACAACGAATTGCGGATGACTGTCAGATGAACAGCGGTTTTGAGCCGTAGCACGTGGGTACACAAGGAATTAGAAATAATAATAGGCAAATGACCATTTGTATCAAGATGCTGTTATGGGAGTGTCAATGATGAATGTTAAAACTGAAATTTTACAAAAACTACGAGAGACAGAACAAAATTATAATGTGAAAATACCGTTAGCCATTGAATCAGGCAGCCGTGGTTGGGGATTTGCTTCCCCTGATTCGGATTATGACTGCCGGTTTGTATATGTGCATCAGAAAGACTGGTATTTGAGCGTTTTTGACAAGAAAGACATTATTGAATATGCGGTAGATGGACTTTTTGATGTGAATGGATGGGATGTAAAGAAATTCTTACAACACATTATAAAGTCCAATGCGGTGATGCTTGAATGGCTTTCTTCAAATGAAATCTATATTAATGACGAGGTGGTTACGAAACAATTGAGAATTTTGGCTAAGGAATTCTTTAATCCCATTGGCGTAAGCTATCATTACCTAAGTATTGCCACGAATAAGCTTAATGAAATTCTTTCGGAAGAATGTGCAAAAATAAAAAAGTATTTTTATGTTCTCCGACCAATCGCCAATCTTCAATATATTCACCAATATGGTAAAATGCCTTATATGGAGTATGACAGAACCTTATCCGATTTAGATATTCCTTCTAAAATTGAATTAGCCATTCGAGAATTAAAAGATATTAAGATGGTATCTGATGAAAGCTATCAAATTTCACTAAACAAACAGCTTATTCAGTATTTTCAAGACGAAATTGCTTTCTATGCCAAACACTTGAAAGAAATGAAGTTTAATAAAAATAGAGAATATGAGAAAGTGGATGTTGTGTTTAAAGATATAGTAGAGAAGGTATGGCATAATGAATAGTCTGCTTACAAAAGCTGAATATAGTTTTATCCATCAGAATCCTGATTTGCATAACATCATTTATCTTACGGTTAGCGGTTCTAGGGGTTATGGCACAAATATAGAAAATAGTGATACTGATCTACGTGGAGTATTAATAGAAGACAGGAAATACTTGTTTGGTCTAAATAAATTTGAACAGTTTGAGGATTTGCCAACAGATACAGTTATATATGGTCTTAAAAAATATGTGCGGCTCTGCTCTGACGCCAATCCAAATGCGCTTGAGCTTCTTGGAACAAGTCAAGAATGTATTGTATTAATGTCCGATAAAGGAAAATTGCTCCGAAGTAATGCTAATTTATTTTTATCTAAAAAAGTCATTGGAAGCTTTGGTAATTATGCGACTGCTCAACTTCGCAGACTTCAAAATGCGCTTTGCCACGACAGCTATACGGAACAGAAAAAAACACGACACTTGCGTAATACTCTGTGTGCTCAACTGGATCATTTTAGGCGGACATATACCTCATTTGATAAGGGCAATATCAATATCTATGTTGATTCAAATAGCGAACTTGTTTTTGACGTTGATTTAAAATGTTATCCTATTAAGGATTTTGTAGGCATTTACTCAGAGCTTAGTAACACAATAAAAGCTTATAACAAACTTAACCACAGAAACAACAAAAAGGATGACGCACATCTTTATAAACATGCCATGCACCTGATCAGGCTTTTGATCACCGGAACCGATATATTAAATGGTAAGGGCATTGTGACAAGGCGAATGGACGAACATGAAGTTCTAATGGATTTGAGAAATGGAGTATATAGTTTCGAGGAAATATTTAATTTAACAGATTTATATCAAGCAAAATTTGAAGAAGCAGCCAAGAATACTGAATTACCACATACCCCTGATATGGACAAAGTTGAAAAATTGCTTATAGATCTTTATGAAATATAATAATAAAACATTGTATTCAGAATGTTTGCTTTAATTTGAAATTGCGATATACCATTCTTTGTCATGGCAGCTATGGGCAAGCTACCATAACAAAGAATGGCTGAATAATAGGTCTTATAACGATTAAGATAAACACACTTTTGACTAGTTAAAGCTTTTGTTCATTTCGCTATATCATTGTAGGAGAAGATATTTCGTATGGTAAATAAATCCTTTCTGGAACAAGCATTTGTTTTAGTTTTCCACATTTGAGGCTTGTAATTGTGTAAGTGAAAAATTTAGAAATAACAATCATCTTATCATAACTATTTTTCTCATGTCATTTAAGTTTCTATCAATTTCATAAGCAAAATGTAAGGTCTTTACTTAATAGATTAAGTTTAGTATAATTTTATCAAATTAAGTAAACAAGGAAATCTTTGTTATTATAAATATTTTTTAATCTAGTTGAGGTGAGATTAGGTTTTGATTGATGAGTTAGAATATCCATTTCAATGCACAAACATTCTAAGAAACAAGCGAAGAATTAAAAGGAAGATTGAACAAAATGTCAGCATCAATCCAGGTTATTTACCAGAAGTTAGAATTGCTTTACTTAGCGGTGCAACCATAGGACATATTGCGGATATTTTAGAACTTTTCCTCTTGAATTTTGGAATAAAGCCTGAATTTTACATAGGAGATTATAATCGATATTATGAAGAAATTATGTTTCCCAATAATAGTTTAATCAATTTTAAACCGAATTTGATTTTTTTGAATACTACAACTAGAAATGAATCACTAGATTGCTATTACAAACTGCATAATGTTTGGGAGAAGATTCACGAAACATATGCTTGTACCATAATTCAAAATAATTTCGAAATATCAAGAAATTTTCCGTCCGATAAGGCTGCGGACATAAATTCACTAAATCAAAAGATATACGATTATAAACGGGATCATTCTGATTTTCATGTGAACGATGTTAACTTGTTATCCGCACAGGTTGGGTTTAATGAATGGTTCTCAGACGAGGATTATTATCTTTATGGATATGCCCTTTCTGTTCGCTCTATACCTATTATCGCCCACAACATAGCCTTAATAATTAAAAGCATATATGGAAAGGATCAAAAATGCTTAGTGCTTGATTTAGACAATACCCTTTGGGGTGGTACTGTTGGTGATTTGGGTAATCAGAACATCGAAATTTCCAATGACACAGCTACAGGAAAAGCATACTTACAATTTCAAAAATACGTAAAAAGTCTAAAAGAACGAGGTGTTATTCTAGCTGTTTGTTCTAAAAACGAACAGCAAATAGCAAAAAGCGCCTTTGATAATCCGAATATGATATTAAAACTTTCAGATTTCCAAGCTTTTGTTGCTAACTGGGATATAAAATCTAAAAATATAAAACAGATTGCAGAGACTCTTAACATTTTGCCAGAAAGCATTGTGTTTATTGATGATAACCCTGCTGAACAAGAAGAGGTTAGAGCTATGCTTCCTATGGTGAAGATTCCAAGAGCATCTGGCGTTCTTGAGTTTATAGAGTATTTGGAAATGGGTGGATATTTCCGTTTTGTTGCAACTAATGACGATGATAAAAATAGAACGATATATTACACTCAAAATATGGAAAGAGATAAACATAAGGAACGGTTTCAAAATTATTCTGAATATCTATTGTTCCTCCAAATGACTGCTTATTTTTCTGACTTTAATTCCGATAACATAGATAGAGTTGTGCAGCTTATCAATAAAACTAATCAGTTCAACCTAACTACAAGGCGATATACAAAGTCTGAAATTTTGGAAATTGCCCAAATGCGAGACAAATATATTACGATAGCCGCAAGCCTTGAAGATAGATTTGGAAATAATGGCTTGGTCTGCGCTTTAATTGCTGAAATTAAAGGTACAAAGGCATATATAAATCTATGGGTCATGAGTTGTAGGGTTTTCAAAAGAGATTTGGAGCTGGCAATGTTTGATAGACTTATGGATATTTTGATTGCAGCCAAAACCGTAACTGAAGTAAATGGGTTATATATAGAAACCGGCAAAAATTTCTATGTCAAAGATTTATATGAGACTTTGGGATTTTCAAGTGTTGAACCAAAAAAAGGTGTATTTAATTTAAGTATAGATTCAAATTATTCACATAAAAATAAGACAATAGTAATCAAAGACCTGGAGGATCGGAACCAAAATGAATAAGATTGTTATTATGCAAAAGCTCAAAATTATATGTGAAGATGTTTTTGAATTAGACGATATTGAGATTGATATGGAAACATCAAGCGATTCTATTGAGGAATGGGATAGTTTAGCTCAGATAAGTTTAATTGCTGCTTGTGAGGAAGAGTTTAAAATTAAATTTAGTATGGATCAAATTATTTCTATTAAAACAATAGGTGATGTATTTAATATTGTTTATTCTAGAGTTTGTGATTAGTTATGAAAATACATCACATAGGTTATTTTGTTAGGGATATTAAAAAAGCCGTTGATAACTTCAATCATTTAGGTTTTAAACCCACAAGTGAGGTTGTTTTTGACGAAAAGCGTGTTTGTGATATATCTTTTATTTCTAACGGGGGATATGTCATAGAACTTATTCAGCCAAAAGATAAAACCTCATATGTTTACAGCCTTAGTAAAAAATACAAAAACTCCCCTTACCATATTTGTTATGAAGTTAATAATCTTGAAAAGTCTATTGATGAGCTTTGTAGTTATGGTTACAAATTAGTACAAGTTCCTTCTACAGCACCAGCTATAAGTATGTTATCACCAGGTGTAAGTGCAAGAGTTGCCTTTTTGTATAACTTAAATCTGGGGCTCATTGAGCTTGTTGATTTTGAAAAATAACTGTACCTTAGGAGGAAGAATAATGAGTGAAAAAATTGAGGTATTGAGTGGTTCTACTCAAGCCGAGTTCAATAAAAGAGACACCTTTCACGATCTTTATTTAAAAATAAATAACGAAATTCCTAAAAGCGAAATTTTAAGCAACCTAGGCTTATTTTTAAGTAGACAAACCATGTCTAGGATTTTGTATATGAATGAACTTTATAAAAAAATAATAGATGTTCACGGAGTTGTGATTGAATTTGGTGTTAGGTGGGGGCAGAATCTTTGTTTGTTTGAAAGTTTTAGGGGATTATACGAACCGTTTAACTACAATAGACAAATAATAGGTTTTGATACATTTACTGGTTTTGAATCTGTCGATGAAAAGGATGGTACAGACCATATAATAAAAAATGGTGCGTATTCCGTTACTAAAAACTATGAAGAAACACTTTCCAAAGTTTTAGATTATCATGAAAGCGAAAGCCCTATAGCTCACATTAAGAAATATGAGCTTATAAAAGGTGACGCTACTATAACTACAAAAAAATACTTTGACGAAAATCCTCAAACTATTGTAGCATTGGCGTATTTCGATTTTGATATTTACAAACCAACTGTGGAATGTTTAAAAATAATTAAGAATCATATAACAAAGGGCAGTGTAATTGCATTTGACGAATTAAATTTTAAGAAATTCCCTGGCGAAACAATAGCTCTAAAAGAAGTTTTCGGTCTTGACAAATATGCTATTAAACGAATTCCATATAGTCCACTTACATCTTACATTGTAATTGAGTGACAAATGACAAAGGAGACCACTATGTTTGATGATGTTGTAAAAACAGAATATGGTTACTATCAGCTTAAAAATATTCCTACTGACGAGGAAAGAGTAGCTTATTATGAAAAAAATTATTTTAAGAACAATGATAATTCGACTTATAAAAATGAATATAGTGAAGAAGAACTTTCTTTTTTATTGCTTAAGGCAAAACAGATATTTACTCTCTTAACACAGCATGGCATTGATTCACAGAAAAATAGCAATAGCTTTTTAGACATTGGTTGTGGAGAAGGATTTTTGTTAAAATATTTTAAACAACAAAACTTTCAAGTGTTTGGACTAGATATAAGCACTAATGGTATATCAAATCATAATCCTGATTTGCTTCCAAATCTAACGATTTGCGACGCATATGAAGGTGTTAAAAAGTTTGCTTCAGATGGCAAGAGATTTACTGTAATAAACATGAGTAATGTTCTTGAGCATGTTTCTAATCCAAAAGATTTGTTGGTTGCAGCGCATAGTGCCTTGGAGGATAATGGGATTATTATTGTTAGAGTTCCCAATGATTTTTCAAAAGTCCAAAAATATTTTTTTGACAATGGAATTGTAGGTGAACCTAGCTGGGTTTGTTATCCTGACCATATCTCCTATTTCAGTAAGGACTCCTTGGTAGCCCTTTGTCAAAGTGTTGGTCTTAATAATGTTGATCTACTGGCTGATTCATTAATCGAAATATATGCCTTAAACGAAAACACTAACTATTTTAAAGAAAGAACCCTTGGAAAGTCATGTTATAATGCAAATATGAAGTTTGAAAACTTGATAACAGACATCTCTACAGAAGAAACTTTGAATCTGTATCGTCAATTCATGAAACTAGGAATTGGTAGAAACATTTTAGGTTTGTTTAGAAAGGTCTGAAAATATGAGCTTATTTTCCTGTGAACGACTTGCTTATAATTATTTGGAAACCGTTATGAATTGGAGGATGTCTCCATCTGTCACAAAGTTTATGAATACAGATGTGTCAATTACAATTGAAGATCAGATTAAATGGTTTGAAAATAATTCTAAAGATCCAGATTTCTTCTTTTGGATCATAACAGTTGATGGAAATGCATGTGGAATTGCAAATATTTATGATGTGGACCACACTAATAAGCGGTGTGAATGGGGATATTATGTTGCCGAAAAGAAATATCGCTCCATGTTGCTTGCAGTTTCAATTGAAGCTAGCTTATATGATTTTGCTTTCGATAAATTAAGACTTAACAAGATTCAGGCAAAGACATTTTGCAATAACGCATCAGTTATAAAGCTTCATGAATTGTGTGGCTGTGAATATGAGGGTACATTAAAAGAACACGTATTTAAAAATAATGTATTCTATGATATTTGTGTACAATCAATGCGCAAGAGCATATGGAAAGATATAAAAAATACCTTTAATTATACTTTTATTGATTTTAAGTGATGTTTAAATTGCAAGTATTAGTTACAATTTAAAACATAGAGTTCCTAAACTGCTATGGATTAAACTAGCCAATAATAATATTTAGAGTAAAACAGTGTCTGTGACGTAACATCCAAAAAACAACGAGTCTTTGGCTTACGAAAGTAAGCAATGAGCTCGTTTTTTACTATAAATAAATTGTTTGACTAATATACATGTAAACATTTTCGTACTTCTACTCTTAATCTTACAATGTAAGTGCAACACATGATAAAGAAAAAACACAGAAGTAGAAAACTCCATATAATAGTTAACAACTACGGGAACTAAAGGAGTGACGAGAAGAGAAACGCTACTGGTATTAAAAGAAAGCTTGAGCTTGAGACAATATCAAGGTTGGTGAATATTCAGCGAATTAAGCAAACAAGAAATATGAAGCAAGAAGGGCAAATTGCTGTAGAACAAGGCTATTAGAGCTTGGCAAATAGGTCTTGGAAAGTACGTCAGTATTTTACCAAAAAATATAATTTTCTTGATACTTCTGATAAGCAGATTCCTTTTACTTTCGCCAAATTAATAATCGCCCTAGAAGAAAAATTTTTAAAACTTGTCTAAAGTTTTTCTCTTCTTTAAAGGTGACAATCCAGCCTAAGAAAGCACAATTAAAAAAATTAATGAAAGTTTTTCGGTGGGAATTATAAATACAAACAACTGCGTATGGGTCAAAGGCGCTAATTTACTAACAGATTGCCCCTCTTTGGCAAGAATATTATATGCCTTTTGCGCTTCCTCCAGCGTCTTGCAATACACATGAATGTGAATGCCCGAACCTTCCTCAATCGGCCAGATTGCGTCTGCTCCGCTTATAAATTGTAGAGTAGATTAAAAAGACTCCTGTAAGAGAGCTATGAATTTTATATGTTTAGATATCATGAAAAGGACTGTACGAATTTTTGTTTCGCCACAGTCCCTTTTTATTGACTAGGTAGTAGTATTATCTACACACTCAACTGAGCTGAGCCGACAAAACCCAGTTAAATCCAAACTTGTCTTTAACCACTCCACTCACACCATTATCGTGAGGCGGTGGATTTGGAGCTAATTTACTAACAGATTGCCCCTCTTTGGCAAGGATATTATATGCCTTTTGCGCTTCCTCCACCGTCTTGCAATACACATGAATGTGAATGCCCGAACCTTCCTCAATTGGCCAGATTGCGTCTGCTCCGCTTATACCTCCGGTCTCGGTCAACATGATGTGACCATGCATGATCTTATTCTTCTGCTCTAGAGAAAGATGGGGAAATTCACTTTCTGGGGCATCGCTATAACGAGCCAGTATCGGCTCCTGACCATCAAACGCAAGTTGATAGAGACGAAATGCTTCTTCACAATCACCCTTAAAGTTTAAGTATGGCATAACCATGTGTCATTCCTCCTTTGTTTTCTATTTCATTGTAAATCATAGTTTGAAAACTTCATTGTAAAAAATGGACTTGTTTCTCAGATAATCATGTGGGGATACACCACAGATCGACTTAAAGTCATGGATGAAATGAGACTGATCAAAATAGCTTCCGACCTGTGCAAGTTGAGTCATTGTTCCATCCATGTGTTCCATCAGTCTAAGAATTTTATTTACCCGCACAATTCGAGAAAAGGTTTTGACACTTGTTCCAACATACTGTTTAAACCAACGATTAATCTGTTTTTCGCTATAGTTGACTGCATGGGACAACTCCCCTACTTTTGCAATACCTGAGTTTTTAATAATAAAATCCATGGCTGCCAATAAAACACTTTCGTGTTTAGTGTTTTGTAGATACGACAGGAGTGTTACATTCAAGAACTGTACAAGCTCGTTAATTGAGTTATATCGCATTACCGCGTCTTTAATCTGGATGTCTAAACTCATACAAATATCACAAAAGTTGATTGCAACATCCTGAAGCTCATGTTGGTTTATCTTAAAAAATGGATAGAACCCACCAGGGTGAAATTCAATGAGTAGTAAGAACGTAAATCGATTTGCTTCCCGGCCCACCACACAAGATTTTGTACTAACACCACGAACTCCGCTTTCAATGGTATGATCTACAGAAGAATATACAAGCGTAGAGCTAGCAGACGGCATAATGGTATACTGATCTGTCATCATTGTTTTTTCTGGAAAAGTAACAGTGTAATTAGATATATATGGGCTTAGCAATGGATGTGCGGGAATATATACAAAGCTTTCGCCACGTAACAATGAAGCCCCCTTGTATTGCCCAATGGCTTGTTTAGTTATCAATATATTCAACTCTCTGACTGCAAAGATCTATCTGCCCTTTGACTTGTGTAAGATGTAAGTAAAATCATTAAACCACATTCCTATTCTTAAGTGTGATTGTGAGTCAAAAAAGTATTAATACTTTATTTTATCACGCTGTGCCAAAAATTCAATATACTGTTTCAAATCTCTATTAGCTTCTGAACTAAATTTAAATGGTAGTCTTACATATCCATCGCCCAGATCAATTGGATGAGGTTCATCAATTAGGCCAAGCAGATAATCTACACTCACATTAAAATATTGAGCAATTTTAATTTTAATGTCATCACTTGCTTCACTTTCCTCACGTTCATATCCGCTGTATGTTCTGAAGTTAATGCAAAGTTTTTCTGCAAGTTCCTTTTGAGTTAACCCTTGGTCTTTTCTTAGTTCGTTTAAGCGTTCACCAATCATCATATTATTTTCTACCTCAAACATATAAATTTACATCAATAATGTAATTTTAGTTGTTATTAAACAAAATATTGAAAACATACAAAATAATCAGAAATATATGTTTAAATTTACGTTTTTATTGTATATAATTAATTTTATACTACATTGTATATGTACTTTTCACATCTAAATACACAAATATAAATTTGCATATTATAAAATTAATTACGTTTAAATCCTAAGTTAAGCAGAGGTGAGATATTGAACCAACTATTAGAAATTGAAATTAGCAAGCTACTTCCAACATTCGAGCTTATTCTCTCACAAGACGCTCTAAATCAGCTTGTAAATCCGTCCTAAAACGACCTATGTAATTATCATTTCGGTTTTGGAATATACATAAGAAACAATGTTTTAACCCCAGAAAGTCGCCCATATTCTTTATTTAAAGCGGCAGAAATAAATGAAAAAGATGTTATGTCGAGCATGATTATTTTTCGATTTCATAAATATTTGAGAGAAATACAAAATACAATACGCTAAAATGGAACTGAATAACTATGAACCTGAAGCGCAAACTAAGAACCTGTGTTCAATAAGCTGTCACCCGCCTTTGAAAGCGATTATCCCGCCATTCTTTGTTGGGTTGGCTTGACATAATTTTTCTATTATGCATTCACCAACCCGCCGCGAATGGCGAAAAATGGCCATTTCAAATTCGGGCAACCCATTATTGAACACAGGTTCTAAGATTGCATATCAAATAAAAAAGTTCCCAACTAATCTAATACCTCTCCACGTTACATCATGATTTTTAATTTGAAAATTTCATCTGCTTTTTGTTGACCGAATCGGTTTAGTATAATATAATAACATTAAACCGATTCGGTCAATTTTATTTTGAGGTGATTGTAGCTTGAAAAGGTTTTTGAGTTTTCCATTGGTAAAAGCAATGTGTCATCATAGACGCTGCCATGAGCTTGTTCGGTGCGGTGGGATATAAAAAAGCTTCTGTTGCTGACATTGCGGAGGCAGCCGGCATCTCAAACGCAGTGGTTTTTTACTACTTCGGGAGTAAAAAGCTTCTTTATCTGTACCTAATAGAGCTTGCGGGAAATGTTCTCAAAACAGAAATTGATAATCGTTTTGATAAATCGGTAACAGACTTTTTTGATGAAATTAGCTTAGCATCTGAAATTCTCGTTTTTGACAGGTGTGTATTATGAAACAGATAAGGAGATTTCTGAGGATTTAAATCGAGTATTCTCCGAGGGAGAGGCCTTTGGCTAAGCGTTTTTGCTTGAAAACATGGACAGAGAAAAATTTAAGGATGATGTAGCCCCTGAGCTTGTAATGAAAATTCTGACCTTCTATTCCGAGGGGTATATGTCAGGTTCAGCTATGCGGCAGGTCACTGATTTTGACGCACTTATGGTAGATTTTAATAATTGCCTTGATCTTATGAAACGGAATTTTTATAAACAAGAATATATAAAAGGACAGGGGTAAAACCTATGCAACACTTGGGGTTGCACTTTTGATCTTGCCAATGCTCATGTGGAGCAAAATTTTGATAATTTTAATCCCAGCGGATATTTGTTTTAGTTCTGTATATTCAAGAAATAAGGAGTTGAGAAGATGATGATCTTAGTAAATACTGATTATATTACGGGAAAAGAGCTTGAAATGCTTGATATTGTTAAGGGCGGCACCATTCAGTCCAAAAACATTGGCAGAGACATCACACAGGGCTTCAAAACACTGGTCGGCGGCGAGCTAAAAGCGTACAACGACGTGATGAACACCGCTCGTGAACTTGCCACCAAGCGCATGGTTGCCAAAGCGGAGGCGCTTGGTGCTGACGCAATTGTAAATATACGGTATTCTTCCTCTGCAGTTATGTCGGGTTCGGCAGAGGTTATGGCTTACGGCACAGCAGTGAAATTTATCAGCAAATAAAACGTTTGCATTGGAGGGAAAACACATGTATATATCCATGAATAATCTTTGCAAAAATTATGGGAGCGGCGAGGTAAAAACCTCTGCACTGAAAAACGCCTTCTTTGAACTAGACAAGGGTGAAATCGGCGTGATTTTAGGTCCATCTGGTAGCGGAAAATCAACACTGATGAATATTTTGGGCGGCATCGACCGAGCAGACAGCGGAACCATCCTCGTGGGTGGCGAAAATATTGCAGTTCAGGGGGACGATGCACTGACCGAATACCGTCGCAGCAAGGTGGGCTTTATCTTCCAAAGCTACAACCTTGTCCCCCACCTGACTGTGACAGAAAACATTGAGGTTATAGAGAATATCAGTACTTCTCCGATTGCGGTGAGCAAGGTGCTTTCTGCCGTTGGATTGTCCAAGAAAAAGGATCGCTTTCCCCGTGAGCTTTCAGGCGGAGAACAACAACGAGTTGCAATTGCACGTGCTATAGTCAAGAATCCAGAGCTTCTGCTTTGTGACGAAATCACTGGTGCGCTGGACTTTGAAAGCGCCATTGAGGTGCTTGAACTTGTTCAGGAAATCAGCAAAAAATTTAGCACCACCGTTGTAATGATTACACACAACAGTGCCATTTCCGCAATGGCTCATCGGGTTTATAAATTCCGTAGCGGTGAGGTGGTGGATGTTAGAACAAACAAAGACCCTGCCCCTGCAAGGAAGGTGGTGTGGTGATGAAGCTTAATAAAAGTGTGCTACGTGTCATGAAAGAAAACAAAGGTCAATACCTAGGAATGTTCTATATGGTACTGCTATCAAGCTTTCTGTTTGTATTCTTCATGCTGGCTGCTACTAATCTTTCCACTAATAAGAACGCCTATTTTTCTGACTACGTTATGGGGGATATTGAGTTTGCTTCTCGAACGGAAATTTCAAGAATAGCTGACATTGAAAAGAGTTTTGATATTCAACTGGAAGGCTCGCGAACAAAAGACATTACAAACGAAAGCAAAACAATTAGGCTGTTTACTCCAAACAAAAAGGTCAACATTCCAGCTGTTTTAGACGGTACGCTGCCTCTGCCAGGGGAAATCGCCCTTGACCCACAGTTTGCAAAAGCAAACGGCTATAAGCTAGGCGACAGCATTGTGATGGACGGCAAAAGCTATGCCGTATCTGGTACTGTCTGCCTACCAAACTACGCATATGTGCTGAAAAAGCCAGGTGATTTGGTAAACGACTTTAATACCTTTGGAGTTGCTGTAATGAATGAGGCCGACCTAATAAGTGGCGAGATCCTCTACTCTGTGAAGTATAACAAACCGCAGAAAGATATATACGCACAGGCCAAGCCGTTAAAAGCCTACTTAAACCAACAGGGCGTGCAGCTTCTTTCATGGAACTACGCCAAATACGAAATGAAAACTAATATGCCCGACGTAGAGGTGCAGATGATTACCGTTTATTCGTGGATACTGCCGCCGTTTTTGATGCTGCTTTCAGCGGCACTGGCAGCAGCGGTGCTTGGAAGAATGGTCAAGAGCCAGTCCAGCGTTATTGGAACCCTTTACGCCTCAGGCTATCGCAAAGGAGAGCTTATGAACCACTACCTAAGCTACCCTATATGGATAGGAACATTGGGTGGCGTGCTTGGGGGTATCATTGGCATGGCAGCCTTCGTTCCGTTTTTGAACCTTATGCTAACTTTTTTTCCAATGCCCATTAAAGAACTTACATTTAATCCTCTTTATATCCTGTTTGGCACAGCTTTGACGACTATTATTCTTTGTGCCGGTGTATATTTTGCACTGAATAAAGTACTGTCCGCCTCTCCCGTTTCTCTTATGCGAAACGAGGATAATACCGGAAAACCAAACTTCCTTGAACGCAGACTTCTCCTTTCTGGTATGCGCTTTGAAACTAGATTTTCGGTTCGGGAGCAACTGCGCTCACTCCCTCGGCTTGCCCTGATGCTAATAGGCGTTTTAGCTGCCACGGCACTACTCATGTTTGGTCTAATTACCAAAAGCTCTATGGATTATCTCATCAGCAGTGAGGGAACTAAAGCCACGTTGAACTATAACTACGAGTATGGGCTGCACGTCCCCCAGAATACGAAACCTCCAAAGGGTGGCGAACCAATTGCTGGTCGCAAATTTGTGCCAGATTTTAATACCGAGCAGCGCTTTGAAATTATCGGTTCAGTTCCAGGTGGAAGGATTGTTTCTTTGTTTGACAAAAGCGGAAATCCTATCCAACTGGATGACAATAAAGCCGTAATAACAAAAACAATGGCCGCTAAATATCGGTTAAAGCCAGGAGACACCATCCACTTTTCTGACATCATATCCGACAGGGAGTTATCTCTTAGTATCACAGATGTTGCTAATACCAGCCTTGGGGATTACATCTTTGTATCGCTCGAACACTTTGATGCACTGCTTGGGTGGGAAAAGGGCTCTTACAATGCCATTATGTCCGACTCTTACATTGACGTTGACCCAGCATTGGTTTACAAACTAACCACACCTGAAAGCCTTAGCGACAGCCTTGCGGATTATATGCTATTGATGAATACAGTTTTGTATGGTATTGCGGTTGTAGCGGCCATAATAGCAATGATTATCATCTACATCCTTGCCTCTGTAAGCATTGAAGAGCAAAAGGGTAGTATTGCGCTGATGAAGGTTTTCGGCTACAAAAAGAGTGAGGTAGGCGCACTTATGACAAACAGTTCACGCTGGCTGGTGCTTTCGGGCTTTGCTATCGGCGTGCCATTATCATACTATTCAATTGGTACTGCTCTAACCTTTATCTTTGGGCTTTTGAACTTGACAATTGAAGTAAAGCTGGATTTGTATTTTGTTTTGCTGGGGTTAGTGCTTATTGTGGGTGCGTTTGAGCTCTCCAAAAAGCTATGCCTAAGAAAGATTGCCAACGTACCTATGAGTGAGGCGCTAAAAGCACAGAAAGAGTAACTGAAAATTAAGGTTTATATAGCTAATTCAATTGAAAATCGGCTGTAGTAAACTTGTTCGTGTAAGACGATTATCAATTGAATTATGGAACCTGCCACACGAGTGTAGCGAAGCGGAACGAATGGCACAGAGTGCGTTGAATATGGGCTGCATCAAACTTGCTTGTGTGAAAGGATTATCAATTGAATTATACGTACTGCCACACGAGTGCAGCAAAGTGGACAAGTGGCACAGAGCTCGTGTTTCGGTTAGATTTGAACCGAAAACAGCAATAGTATCAACGTATTATGAGGAAGTGAAATGGAAAACGGTGCTCGGTGCGTAGCTATTAAGATAAAGTGCTGCACGACATTGGCGGCAAGGTATCTGGGTTCAACAAATGGGTTATTTGCAACTCAACTACTGCTACAACTATCTATAATCCTACAAATCCCAAAATTCATCAAATTGGCTACTACTATTTTCAATATTAAAAGTAAAAATCAAGCGTACTTCGAAATGCCGAGCGAACAGCGTTTTTTGGCAGTTTTTCTAAAAACGCAAAGAGCGAAGCGCCTATGTAGGATAGCTTTATTTTTACAGCTTTAAGCAGAAATAAAATAAGAGCTATATCTTATTATTGTATGTTGTTAACTGCTTCATTCTCATAGCATCTTTAGCCGCTTGAGCAATCTGTATGATAACATACATCTCATCTGAATTGCAGTCTGAACAAGTGAACTAATCGGGAAAAGGATTAAAAAATTTAGAGAAAGTAAAAATCTAACTCAGGAAAACTTGGCAGAACTTACAGAATTTAGTTCGTCACATATCTGAAACATTGAAAGGGCGGATACAAAGTTAAGCATAGCCGCCCTAGTTGATATAGCAAATGCACTTGAAGTTACGGTGGATATGATTCTTGCTGATGTGGTTCATAATTCGAAAGAGTTTTTGTCGGATGGCTTTGCTAATTTGCTGAAAGACTGCACTGTTTTTTATGCGAATTATTTGGAGGGATTAGAATATGGAATTTAACAAAGAAAGAACAGCAATGTTTTCGTGTGTATAACCTACTGGCAAGCAATGCGTGTGGTATACCACACACATTGCTTGCCGCTTGTTGGGACGTGTCCCAAACCCTCTGAAAATGTGCAAAATTGTGCTTGCTACGGTCATGCGAGCGTACCGCTCTTTGACCTGTTTTTTCAAAACTCTGCCTTACAATTTTATTAATTTTACCTCACGGTTTAAAGCATGTGCATATCTCATTGTCGCTAAAGTTCCGCCTTTTCCTCTTCCGTCAAATACAGCAATTACACGACTCGATGCATGCACCATATACCGATTTCTTTTCATAAAGCAGGACGAAAAATACTGCTCTGAATGAACACCGACAATATCACAGTAGCCGATAAGATTTTGAAAAGTCTTGTCGGCTGTTTTCATTCGGTTTCGATAGGGAATGGCAGCTTGAAGGGTGATTGGATATTTGTTTTTTGACTCAGCAATAATTCCCGCAAAAATCAAGTCCGTACCTTCGGCAAAACCGCTGATAAAATGGGTAAGTCCATCGTTAATGGCATTTAATACTTCACGTCGCAACTCTGCGATAACATACTCAATTTTATCCGAAGATATATCTCTGTGTCCTGTCACACAACAAGTTTTATTGTTCATATTCATTCTCCCATACTAACTATATTGAGTTAATTATATCTGAGCAATTGAATGAAGTCAACTCAAATGAGGTAATTTAATACAAATCATTAAGTTATACTTATATTAACTCATTATAGTTAGGAAGAAAAATTTATGACCATTGGAAATGCAGTGAAAGAACGTATTATAGAACTATGTCAAAGTAGGGGTATCACCGTAAATAAACTTGGAACAATAAGCGGCGTAACGCAATCAACCATCAATAACATCGTTAGTGGTAGGAATAATAGCACCACAATTTCTACAATTAAAAAGCTGTGTGACGGTTTGAATATTTCGGTGATTGAGTTTTTTGACTGTGCTTTATTTATTCATCTTGAACAAGAGGTTAAATAATATAATAACTCCAAACTAAAAAGCCTATGAAGTCATACGTTGACTCCATGGGCTTTATCAAAAGCGAAAGAACGAAACTACAGCACAAATAATTTACTGAATGTAGGGATTACCCTCAATTTTTCTTACCTTTCTTCTGAGTGGCGTTCACTTTTTCTTGCTCTGCTTTCCACTCTGTAAACTCCCTCTTGCCTTCCTCAGTCTCTAAAATTTTTTTCATTTGTGGGAGAAACACTTAGCATTGCTTCCTTCTCGTGTTCCGGAAATACCTAATTACACCAATTTAGTGTTGCATTTTGGTATCTAAACTACGCATATAGTCCCCTGTAACCCACGAAAAAACAGTTGGTGTGCTCTACATATACTACCGACTTTTTACGTCCTATTGCAGTATTTTATCCATGAAAATGCTGAATCCGAACCCACCACCAATCGGCACAATAGCCGTTCGATATGAGTTCGGATTAGTCTTTTTTCCACAGTGAACTACAATCCATTCCTAATACCATCAGATGTAGGTATTTCAAATCTTATATCTTTATCTATGCTATATCCACGACGCATTAAATTAGGTAAGATAATCTTTATAACTGTCTCAGTCTCAGTTATTCTATTCATTTTTAGCCCTACTATAGTTGTTAGTTAATAAAATCAATAGTTAAGAAAAATTAAAACTAACAATCCTCAGATATTTTGATTGTACCATGCTCTTTTTCAAACTGTTCTATATAATTCCTTAGTATAAATTCAATTTCTTTGTTATAAGAACGATTATTTACCTTTGATAGTTGTTTAAGTTTTCTTGCCAAAATTTCTTCTAGTCTTAAAGGATAAGGATTAGCCTGCTTCATCTGATAGCACCACCTTGTATCTTTTTGTATTTTTATAATATCATATCTAAAGGCATATCATCAACGATATAAATAGATACAATAAGATATTGACAATATCCTTTTATTATTATAATATTAATTAGATACATATTATATCTTTAAGGGGTGCATTAATGATTCAACTTGAAAATGAAATTGCTAAATGGAATGAATGTTGATGAAGTTAAGGTTAGTGATGTTAAGGCGATTTTTAAGTAATTGCTGTCTTACTAAAATCGGGTGATTTAAAAATATCAAGCAGATTATTGAAATGTATGTACACAAGATAGATGTGTTTACCGCACCTAATATCGAGCAATTCAATTTTCTTTGAAATTATTTACTGTTTTAGCCCAATTATAGCAAATAAAAATATTGTTTTTGGAAGACTATACGTTAACACTTAATAATTCACTCAATAGTGTCTAATTTTTGTTCCTTTATATATTCAATAATATCATTCGGAGTACAATCTAACTCCCCACAAATATCACTTAAAATTTTCATTGCAATATATTCGTCTTTCCGCATACGTGCCAAAGTGCTTGATGAAATACATAGTTTTTTACGTAATTCTTCTTTTGTCATATCTAAATCTATAAGTTTTTTCCATA
>CAZTAY010000037.1:16354-21188 GCA_964611655.1 uncultured Eubacteriales bacterium | reverse complement strand
TGTCCTTATTAAGTCAAATATAATAATATGTCAAAACTACAGGTACAACTATTATACAAAAAATCACAAAAAATTAAAATAGTTTTCATAAAATTTTCTTAATAGTTTTAACAAATTGGCATTGATAATACAAAGTATTCAACAAATAAGCAATTTATCATACTTTATACTCTTTAAGAAACAACAATAGTTCTTTTTTGCTGTTTGAGGAGGGATTCTTGTGCACGTGATTCAGCAGTGACGAAAGTATTGAGCCTATTTCTTTTCCTTTAAACCCCTCATTAATAAGATCATCCCCTTTAATTGCTAGATCCTTTAAATAAACACAGTCTCCTCTAAATTTTATTTCCATTGCAAGCTTTTTAGTATTCTCCATAGAGCTTACATGATTTTCGTCTAATGAGGTTTTATTGTACTCAATAAACATATTAAAAATATCTTCTCCCCAGGTGGAAAGTGCTTGTTTTATATCATATTCATCAGTAATTAAAATATCCTTTATAATATGAAGCTTTATTGTTGTTTCTGTTGTGTGGTTATCATATTTTAAGGACTTTAAATAATGCTTTAAATTATCTGTTGAGGCCTTTGAAAAAAGGTTTGTAATCCTTATTGCTAAAAGAGTAGGGGTTTGTTTATGCCTTTTAATAATAGTGTCTTTATAAGCCAGTATTGAATTATCAAAATAGGGGAACAAAACGGTTAGAACAGCATTTGCATAGGATGTAAATAAAATGGTTAAGTCATTGTTCATTAATAATTGATCTAGCTCCATACGTATACGTTCTGCGCTGATTTTTGAAATTAGGCTTGAGCATTTAATAATGGCATTCTGGGTTTCTTCTTCAATGGTAAATCCAAGTCTGGCAGCAAACCTAAGCGCTCTTAACATTCTAAGGGGGTCCTCCTGAAAACGTTCAACAGGTTTGCCAACTCCTCTTATTATGTAATTTTGGATATCCTCCATTCCATGATAGGGGTCAATAAAACCTTCCTCAGGATGATAGGCCATTGCGTTAACAGTGAAGTCTCTACGTAAAAGATCTTCTTGGATGTTTGTTGTGAAATGTACATAGTCAGGTCTTCTAAAATCAGAATACTTTCCTTCTGTGCGAAAAGTGGTTACTTCGAACATTTCATTATTTACCTGCACAGTAACAGTACCGTGTTTTATTCCAGTATCAATGGTTTTTGGAAACAATTGCTTAACTTGGTCAGGTGTTGCGCTTGTTGTAATATCCCAGTCCTTGGGGGTTTTTCCAAGAGCAAGATCCCGGACGCATCCGCCTACGATATAAGCTTTATGTGAAGCAGTATTTAAAGTTTTTAAGATGATTTGAACGCCCTGTGGCATTTCTAATTTTTTTGCAAACATAGTAATCCTGCCTTTCAGATTTAAAAGTGAATAACCTAATAAAAACAGCCTCTATTTTTAGAGGCAATAGCTTGTCTACAAATAACATAACCTAGGTGCTTTGCCCCTGCCACCACTTCTTTCTTAAAAGGAAGAAGTAAAGAATTTTGACAGAAATGCCGCAAATACGGCATTTCTAAGAGACAACAAAATTATTATAATCTAGTTGTTATTATTTTACAATAAATTAAGTTTATTTTCATTTAGTCTTTTAAGAAGTTCATCAATTATTATAATTTTGTCAGATGTTGGGATTTGCTGGTTTTTCAAATATTCGAAAACTGCTTTACTTTGCATTACAGACATTTTTTGCTTATACAATTCAGTTGTTATAAGCTGCTTATTATCTATTATAAAGTTCATTTAACAAGCCCCTTTTTTAAAAGTATATGATTATCAAGCATTTTTTTATACATATATGAGATTGCAAGTCGCTTAAAGGAGAGGAATATGACTCAAAACAAAAAAATAGCCATTTATTCAAGAAAGTCAAGATATACAGGCAAAGGTGATTCTATAGGAAACCAAATAGAACTTTGCAAACAGTATATAAAAAACAACATTCCTTTTTTAACTGCTGAGAACATTGAAATATATGAGGAGGAAGGAGTTATATTAGGGCTGAATTGACTTGAAAAATAAAATTTATTGGAGTGATAAAATGATAAATCCAGGTGATATAGTAAAAAGGTTATCCTATGGTGGTGATATTTATTTTAAGGTTGTGGAACTGCTTAGTGATGGAACTGTTATGCTTGCGGGAATAAATTTTAGAATAATGGTTGATGCACCAATTGAAGACCTTGAAAAGGTAACTAAAAAAGATATGGAAGAGTATAGGGATGTTGTAATAAACGAAGCGGATGAAAAGCTATTAGTAGTGATGAATTCAAGGCAAAGCAATAGGGAAACAAAAGAAATTAAAGCTGCCGAAAAAAAGGACGAAAAAGACGAAGAAGAGGAAGGCGAGGTTATTAGCATCCCCGGAAAAGTCTTGCATATTGACGGAGACGAACAGTTTTTAAAAATGTGTCTTAAATACTATGAAAAGCTTGCAGTACCCGTTGTTGGTGAATTGGTGCCGGAGAAAAAACAGCCAGAAGTAATTCAAACACTGTTAAAAAAACATACACCTGATATAGTGGTTATTACAGGTCATGACTCTTTTTACGGTGCAGACAAGAAAAATATTAACAGTTATAGAACCTCTAAATACTTTGTTGAAACGGTTAAACTGGCCAGAGCATTCCAATGCTCCAAGGATTCCTTAATAGTATTTGCAGGAGCATGTCAATCGTATTATGAAGCGCTTATTCAAGCAGGGGCCAACTTTGCAGCTTCTCCTAAAAGAGTTCTGATCCATGCTCTTGATCCGGTTTTGCTTGCTCATAAAATTTCATACTCATCCTTTGAAGAAATACTTGATTCTAGGCTTGTTGCAGGCGATACGATTACAGGGCTAAAGGGTATTGGAGGATTCCAGTCAAGAGGTACGCATAGATATGCAACCACAGGAATAAGCGGATAATTTAAAAAGGTCATAATGGACAAAAGAATTAGAATACATAATATTATAGAAGCTTAGAACCTGTGTATATAAACAGGTTCTTAAAAAATGGAAGTGATTAAATGTCTGAACAAGGCAGAAAATTTAATGCTATTGCTTATCTTAGAATTTCTAAGGAAGACGGAGACAAAAGAGAAAGCGACAGTATTTCAAACCAAAGGCAGCTTATACAAAATTTTATAGAAACTGAAAATGAGATAATCTTATTTGATGAAATAACAGACGATGGTTATAGCGGTGTTACTTTTGAGCGCCCAGGATTTATAAAACTAATGCAAGAGGTTTATGAGGGCAGAGCCAACTGTATCATTGTTAAGGATTTATCAAGGTTTGGCAGGAATCACATTGAAGTGGGTCGGTATCTTGAGATGCTTTTCCCCCAGATTGGAATAAGGTTCATAGCAATAAATGACTGTGAGATAATAGAACTAAAATTATGGTTAATTTTTTAATAAAATGATCTGCTTTTGAAAGATAAATCATTTAATTAAGAAATTAACTTTTTTATATTGTGAAGTCCAAGCTAGGGAACATATGTCCTAATGACTGAATAAAATAAAACAGGCTTATTCTTAGCTAGAATGATATTAATTGCCCAGTGACTTTGTGCCTATGCAATTTTATTTTATTAGGAGGTGTAACAATGGAAAAAACAATACCGTTATCTATAATAAACAAATATGACGATTATTTGATTTATTTTGATAAAGACGATATTGAAAGTCCAGACAAAATTGACAAAGCTTATATTATAAGTGATGACAAATACAGATTAGGTAACACAGTAGGTGTTTATTTGAACGACGACTTACAAAAAGAAGATATAGATCTACTAATTTCAAAACAAAGAAAAACCTCATTCTCAAGAAATTCAGGCATTGTAGTTGCAGATGTCAGTGATATAGTTAAGCAAATAGCAGGCGAAATAGTTCCAAATAAAGGTATATTAATAGAAAATCTCAGGGGATTGGATAATATCAGACTAAGACTGGTCTATAACCAGAACATTATAATCTATCCGGAATGTCATAAGGTGTTTTTTGAGAGAGAACTTCTTCTCAACAGATACGCAAGATTTGCAGAGTCACCTTGGTTCTATACCGGTTTATCAAAGACGATTACCTTTTTTGCCCAAAATCTTGGTAAATCAGGGGTTACAGTTCATCTTCAAAACAGCCCAAATGCAAGAGTAGCCTTGGATGATCCTCAAGAATTAGAGGTTTTGCCAGGTCAAACTGTGGATTTGGTGCCATATAAATTTTCTAAATTTACTAGGATGGTAGCAGAAGCAGATAAAAGGCATATTGCCTTGAAAATTTGGTTTCAAACTCAATTGATGAACCATTAATTTGTGACAAGCATAATATGTATTAGTTGCTAGTCCACGTTATTGGATTGCAATTAATAATCTTATATTATAAGAAATTTTGGAGGAAACATGAATTCATTAGTTTTTAACACAGTTGCAAGTCAATTAAAAGCAAGTGTGTATGGCTTTAACCAAGGAAGCGGAACACAACAATTGCTGCAATTAAACAGCAGCGGTGAATTAATAGTTGATGGTAGCGTTACAATTGCAAATACAACTTTAACAGTAGTAGGCGACGTAACAGTAACAAATCCTGTAACAATAGCAAATGCGCTCTTGACAGTAGCAGGGGATGTAACAGTAACAAATCCTGTGACTATTGCAAATGCAACATTAACAGTAGCAGGGGATGTAACAGTAACAAATCCTGTGACTATTGCAAATGCGCTCTTGACAGTAGCAGGGGATGTAACAGTAACAAATCCTGTAACTATTGCAAATGCAACATTAACAGTAGCAGGGGATGTAACAGTAACAAATCCTG
>CAZTAY010000037.1:0-16254 GCA_964611655.1 uncultured Eubacteriales bacterium | reverse complement strand
TAACAATAGCAAATGCGCTCTTAACAGTAGCAGGAGATGTAACAGTAACAAATCCTGTAACAATAGCAAATGCGCTCTTGACAGTAGCAGGGGATGTAACAGTAACAAATCCTGTGACTATTGCAAATGCAACATTAACAGTAGCAGGGGATGTAACAGTAACAAATCCTGTAACAATAGCAAATGCGCTCTTAACAGTAGCAGGAGATGTAACAGTAACAAATCCAGTAACTATTGCAAACAGCGTACTAACTGTATTTGTGGATGGCAATCAGTTTACAACTTTAACTGACCCGGTTGTTGGTGCATCTGGTTTAGGTACATCACTTACACTTACTAATATATCTCAGCTTAGAACTGGCACTATGTTTGTAGACAATACAGGAACAAACCCAATAACAGTTACATTACAGCTTAGTCCTGATGGAACTGTAATATTTGACGATCCAAACTATACAGGAGTTGTTGTTGCTGGCGGCGGTCAAACAATAATGATTGTTGATATATTTGCAGAGTTTGCTCAAATATCATTTGATGCTGGTTTGTTAGCAACATTTACAACTTACTTTAACGGCCAGGCTTAATTTAAACTAATGTAAGTTCAACGATTGTAATACGTTTCGCTACAAATGTCTAACTTTGATTTTAGCAAATTTAATTGTAAATTATCTTTAGCAAGCTTGTTTGCGTAGATGATTGCAAATTGAATTATGCACCCCACTCATGAGTGTAGCGAAGCGCATGTTTCGGTTCGTTTTATGCCGAAACAGCTATATATTCCCAAGGATTGGGGCAAAAACTCCAAAAATCTTGCTCATAACGTAAGAAATGTCTTTGCCTAACTCACGTTATAATAGCAAGAATATAAACAACTAAAGCCGGATGCCTTTAAATCTTAAGGTATCCGGTTGGTTTATATAGAAAATTGACTAGGTTTATAATTGGTTGTTTAACTTAGAAAAATGCTTAAATTAACAACTCTGATTCAACTAACTTAATAATTCTCATCAAAGCTTTCCCCTTTGTAGAATTATTAAGCTAGTTAACTATATTTATATGTTGGGAGTAAGTAGAGTATGAAAACACTAAGCCTTTGTATGATTGTCAAAGACTCGGAAAAATATATAGAACAATGTATTTCCAGCGTTTTTACGGTTGTCTCTGAAATTATCATAGTGGATACAGGCTCAACAGATTCAACCCTAGAAAAGATTAAACAATTTAGCCCAAAGATTTACCATTACAATTGGAACAATAGCTTTGCGGAAGCACGAAACCATTCCTTAGAGCAAGCTACAAGCGACTATATTCTTGTTCTGGATTCTGACGAGGTTTTATATGATGATGATCTGCCAAAACTTAAGGAATTGCTTGAAAATTCCAATGCAGACGGGATATCCATTCAGTTTAATAACTTGACAGATGAGAACTCCGAAGACAGTTATAATACCCATATAGGTCTGAGGATTTTTAGAAACGGATACTTCCATTATGAAGGCAATATTCATGAACAGCTTACGTTAAATGACCCATCATATAGACCGGTCTTGGAAATTTCAGACATAAAGGTTAAGCATTATGGATATTTAAAATCCAATGCAGGATTAAAAAAACATCAAAGAAACTTGCCCATAATACAAGAAATGCTTGATAAAAATCCAAATGACGCCTTTCATTTGTTTAATTTGGGCAATGAATATATGAGTTTGGGTAATTATAGCGAAGCATTAAAATACTTTGAATTATCAGATGAAAACAAAAACCTAACTATGGCATATACCCCACATCTGTACTTTAGACGTGCCACCTGTCTACAGGTTTTAAACAGAAATGAAGAAAGCTTAGCAGTTTTAGCCCAAGGTCTGATACATTACTCTAAATGCACTGATATGGAGTTTTTAAGGGGCAAAATTCTGACAAAGCTAAAACGCTATACTCTTGCAATTGATAGTTTCAATAACTGTATTGCTATGGGTGAAGCACCTCCTACTCTGCGCTTTTTTACGGAGACTGGAGAATTTAGACCTATAATGGAGATTGCTAGTATATATTTTTTGTTAGAGGATTATCAGAAAGCACTTGATCAATATTTAAAAGCATTAAAGCTCAACGGCAATAAATATTTTGTAATTTATGATGTTGGAAAGGTTTTAAACAGGTTGTTCGAAGATAAGAATATTGTATTACTGAATTTGAGGTCTTTGTTTGCGGATTACCGCTTTAAAAGCAATGTCATGATTACTTGTGACTCGCTGTTAAACGAAGGTTTAATAGAACAGGCTAAAGAGTCCATTAATGATATTGCAAATTCAGATGCTTTAGACATGGATGATTACTTTATTAAAGGCAGGATACTGTTCTATGACAAGGAATATGAAAGTGCCTTTAACATGTTTGAATCGGTTATACATCCAGACACAAAAAAAGGTGTGCTGCCAACAACGGATAATAGGGCAATAGAGTATATGGTGGCCTGTTCTTTGCTGAATCCTTCTCTAAAGAATAGTACGATTAAAATAATTGAAGGGCTAGAAGAATCTGTTGAAAAATCAGTTTTACTGGCATTTCTAAATTCTTTTGAAGAATCTTTAGCAAAAGAATCTCTTAAAACAATTTCTGTTATACTATCAAAAATTTTAAGGGTTAGGGAGTTTGACCAGTTTGAAGAGGCGTTGAATGTTCTGAATCAAGTGGATAGTGAAGAAGTGCTACTGGGACTTGCGGATATTTATTATTTAAACAATTATCCCGATATGGCAGTTAAAACTATTATAAGGTCTGTTAAGGAGCTTGACAAAATAAATTCGGCTGCGGTTTCTATTTTGAATAAAGAATTTCTAATGTAATGTTAGTTTATATAGAGTGCCGTATAGGTTTTCCATACGGCATTTATAATGTTAAAAATCAGAATTTAATTATTCGTACAACTTTATCAGTCATATGTGCATAATTAATAGTGGCAAAAGTGCCACCTTTACACCTGCCGTCGTATACAGCAATTACACAGCTAGATGCTTGAACCATAAAACGATTTCTTTTCATAAAACATGATGGAGAATATTGCTCCGAATGAACCACAACAACATTATAGCAGCTGATGAGATTTTGAAAAGTCTCGTCGGCTTTTTTTATTCGATTTCTGTAGGGAATTGCGGCTTCAAGCGTTAAGGGATATTCGGACTTTAATTCTGCAACAATTGAGGGAAAAAGTAAATCTGCACCTTCCGCAAAACCACTAATAAAATGTGTGTAGCCATCTCTAATGGCTAGTGTTATCTCTCTTCGCAATTCAATAGTTACTAAACTTTCTTTACTGTTTGGTATATCTCTGTGCCATGTTATACAACATGTCTTAGTCCAGTATTATAACAAATAATAAGGATGATGGACATGTCCCACACGACATATCACATAAAAAATTAGAATTATTTTGGGACATGTAGCGAAAGGAGATGGATTAAATGACCATAAAGCAAGCGATTGCCGAAAGAATTATTCAACTTTGTAAGGAACGTGGTATAGCACCTAACGAGCTGGGTAACATGGCTGGAATAAACCCATCTACCATATATAGTATATTGGGCTCAAAGAGTAAAAGTCCTGAAGTTGCCACAATTAAAAAATTGTGCGATGCTTTGGAAATAACCCTGGGGGAGTTTTTTTCCACGCCAGAGTTTGATGCATTGGAGCAGGAAATAAAATAAGAACCTGTGTTAATAATGGGTTGCCTGAATTTGAAATGGCGATTTTTAGCCATTCGCGGCGGGTTGGTGAAGGAATAATAGAAAATTATGTCAAGCCAACCCAACAAAGAATGGAGGATAATCGATTTCAAAAATGGATGACAGCTTATTGAACACAGGCTCTAAATAAAAAAAAATCTGTGATGGACTGGAAATTTCCATACGGCATTTCAGATTGTTAACAACGATCTTGGGAAACTTTTTCGAGAAAAAGTTTCCCAAACCCTTCAAAAAGCTATGTTTAGAAATTCCGCACTTACGGCATTTCTTTGAAATTCTTTGCTTCTTTCTTATAAGAAAGTGTTCGGGGCAAAGCCACGAGGTTTTTGTCAATTGTCGACAGCCTAAAATGCCGTACAGGTTTTCCTATACGGCATTTTTATTTTGTAGCCCTTTTTAAAATCTAATTATTTAATTTTTAGGATTAAAAAAGACAATTGCACATCAACCTAAGGCTTTTCTGCAACAAATATATAATTCTGCGCCAAAACCCTAGAGGTTACCGTTTGATTATCAACAGAGTTTAAAAGCAAGTCTACCGCCTGTTTTAATGAATCATTCTCATAAGTGGACTTGGATTTTTTAAGATCATATTCAAGATGAATAGGCGAAATAGTTGCTCCTAGAGCTAAGAAGCAGTTGCTTATACTTTCAGCAGAAATACAGACTTTGTTTTCCTCAATTGGCAGGTTATATTTCCCAAGAGAAAACAGGATATTGCTGTAGTTTGATGTGTTTTTAAGCTTTAGTAATAAAATACCCTTTGGTTTCAAACAATCATATAGCTTTTTTATTAATTTTAAAGGGTTGGCATAGGAGTTTACAGGCTCTCCTAATAAAATATAATCAAAGCTGTTTGGCTGGTAATAATCGCTTATAAACTCGATTCTGTCACAGTCAACGTCTTTGCAAACTGTCAGAAGTTCGGAATAATACTTGGCGTTTGTTGTGAACGCCTTTGAAATGGTATCTTTATATCCAAATTCACGAAGCCTGTTTCTTATTTCCAGAATGGGTGTTCCTGCCCTGGTATCCACCCCTAAAATGCAAGGCTGCTCAATTATTTCCCTTTTTGTAATTTGCGAAACCATCTGAACTTCAAAATTACGTATATCATCCCAAGCATCAAGACCATTATATTTTTGTTTGAAGCTTTCCCTGCCTTTTTCAATTCTGGCTTCAAAGGCGGCTTTTTCATTGCTGTCCATCATATAACTATGGTCATGGTGTACCCAAGCATCTTTACATAAAATGGTTTTATAACCAGCATGATTAAACCTTCTAGCCATGTCGTCATCAGCAAAATCATGAAAGAAACCATAATCAAAACCACCGGTAATGTCCATACATTCTTTTCTGTATAAAAGTATGGCAGGCATCAAGACCATTCTTTCATGCCATTTTAAGGGATTCGAGCAGTTGTATTCGCTGGCTTTTTCAAACATGTCCTCTAAAGTATCAAACGCAAGATTCACCATTTGCATATTTGACACATTGGAGGATACAGGCGAAACCCAGCCAATATCCTTGGCTGATGTAATGCAGGTATAGAGGTTTTCAATCGCGTTTGGAGTGACAACAACATCATTAGACACTATTGCACAATATTTCGAGTCTAAATATTTTATGGCCACCCAAAAAGCATAATTGGCGCTTATATTTTTTGTAATGCGGATTAATTGTTTGTTTTCATGAGGCACAGATTCATAATAAGACATGACGTCTATGTCAGAACCACTGTCAATTAGCAGAAGCTTAAAGGGTATATTAGTATGTTGTAATAGGCTTTCAATGCAAAGTTTTGTTTTTTCAAGACGGTTATGTGATATAACGGCTATTGATAAATCACAATCACCTTGCAAAAATGATTTTCCGGCGCTTGCCCTGGAATCAATAATATTATTGGATTCGGTTGGGATTCCTGCGCTATCGGTATTTATTTCAATATAATCCCTCATATCATTCACTTCCCAGTTCATTAACCATTTCCGCAACAGTGGGAATTTCAAGCTCTGAACATAAAGCCTTTTCACTTCTCATGGTTCTGTCAACTTTTTCAGGATATGCTTCTTGAATGTCAAGATTAAGCTTGAACTTTTCATTAAACAAATGCAAAAGCCGGAATTTATCAACATCATCCTTTGCGTGTATGTGATATAGACCCTCCTGATACATGTCATTTAAAATTATCTTTTCGCAGACCTTAGCATAATAATCCGTTGTAATTCCATTCCAGAAATGGGTCTTAAAACCGGAAACAGTTTTGCCTGCCTGTGAAATTGCCCATGAAATGAGGCTCACAAAATGATTGGATTCAAGTCCTATTATGCTGGTTCTAAGCAACATTGCATTTGCAGGGGGTTCGCCTAAGGACTTGCTTTTGCCGTATATATCAAGAGCGTCATGCATGGCTGATTCAGAGTATTTACCATCCCTTCCGGAAAAAACACAGTCTGTTGTTATGTGAATAAGCCGCATGTCCTTTTCTTTGCAATAAGCCGCAAGCTCATGAGGAAACACAGAGTTGATTTTAATTGCGTTTAAAGGGTTTTTTTCAATATAAGGTTTTATAACGCCAATACAGTTAATGACATAATCAAATCCAGAGGGCAATGCAGAAACAGGATCCGATAAAACATCAAAAGCAATTTGGTTGTCCCCATCAGCAGTCCTTGAACTCACAATAGTTTGAAAATCCTGACTTTTTAAAAAATGGCTGGAAACCCTATTACCTAACATCCCTGTTGCACCCAGTATCAACACTTTTTTCATTTTACACCTTCCCAAGTCATTAATTGTTCTTGAACATAAGGTAAAGACAAAAGCTTTTGCTTGATCTGCTCAACATTCAAAATAGTTGTTGTTTGCGAGGTATACTCTTTTGCTTCAAGTATTTCTTTGTTGCCTTCAGTTAGGTATTGCTCATAATTAAGGCTACGCTCATCCATTGAAACGCAAAAATAGTTTTCAAGTTCAGTTGAGCGAACCTTTTCTTCTCTGGTCAAGAGTGTCTCATATTGCTTTTCACCGTGCCTTGTTCCAATAATGACAATTTCATTATCTGCTCCCATTAACTCCTTAACAGCCGTTGCCAGATCCATCATTGTGCAAGCAGGTGCTTTTTGCACAAAAAGCTCTCCTTGCCTTGAGGAACTAAAAGCAAACAAAACCAAGGAAACTGCTTCTGAAAGGGACATTAGAAATCTTGTCATATGAGGGTCTGTAACAGTAAGAGGTTTGCCGCTTTTGATCTGTTCAATAAACACAGGAATGACAGAACCACGAGATGCCATGACATTTCCGTATCTTGTGCAGCAGAGTATAGTTTTTTTTGGATCAACCATTCGTGCCTTAGAAATTACCACTTTTTCCATCAATGCCTTTGAAATGCCCATTGCATTAATGGGGTATGCTGCTTTATCAGTTGAGAGACAAACTATTTTCTTAACGCCGTTTCTTATGGCACTGGTTAATACATTATCAGTACCAAGTACATTGGTTTTCACGGCTTCAAGAGGAAAAAATTCACAGGAGGGAACTTGTTTTAAAGCTGATGCATGAAAAATATAGTCAACCCCCTGCATAGCGTTTTCCACACTTTGAATATCACGTACATCCCCTATAAAAAATTTCAGTTTTTCGTTTTGATAAAGCTTTCGCATATCGTCTTGTTTCTTTTCATCTCTTGAAAAAATCCTAATTTCAGCGATTTCGGAGTTCTCCAAAAATTCTTGAGTAACAATATTACCAAAAGAACCCGTTCCCCCCGTAATCAGCAAAGTTTTGCCTTTAAATTCTGTAAACATCTGTTGCGCTCCTATCTTTCAATTAATATCAACCTGATTTTGATTTATCATATTCTGTTTGAAATGGTTTTGTTCGTTGACTGCAAAAACAGCCTAAAAATAGAATTTTAAAAAGGCTTCTGTCATATCTTTTAAAAGGAGCAGCAAAAAATGCACTCTCTTGAAATTCCTAGGGCGTGTTCCCACTAATGGAATGGCAAGATTTTCGAGCTTGATTTTTTGCATTGAGGAAGAAGCAACGACGCATAATAGAAAAATTATGCTAGGATCTGATGACAAAAAATGGCGTAAAATCAACCGAAAAGATTGTTTTTAGCTTAGTGGGAACACGACCTAGTTATACTGAAGCTTTTTAACTCAAATAAAGAGGAAATGCTATCAACGCAACCCACTATATTTCTAAAAGCAGATGCTTGTCTGCCTCATATGAGAGATTAATAAATATTTTATGGAGGGTTAGATATGGATTTTGAAAAACTGAAAAATGTAGATATAAAAACTGTAGATCCAGAAACGCTGGTTGATATCAGGGACGTGAAAATTAATAAAGATCTGCCTAAGGAAGAACGGATCAAGGATTTTATAAAACAAATTAAAAACCCTTATTGCTATAAATGTGGAAAGATTGTGGTTAAATTAAGCTTTGCAGATACGGAAGATACATTAGAAGATAAACTGAACAACTATTTTTCTTCACTTTGACGGGTGATTTATGAGTTTATATGATCAGGAGTGCAGGTCATGGAATACAGTCCTGTACCTTAGGATATCAAAAGAGGATGGGGATAAAGGCGAAAGCGACAGTATAACCAACCAAAGAGAACTGATTAAGGATCATATAAAAAAACTTAGTAACATTAATATTATTTCAGAGCGAATAGACGATGGATATTCAGGAGCAACCTTTGAAAGACCGGCGTTTATGGCAATGATGAAAGATATACGGCATGGTTATGTTAACTGTGTGATTGTGAAGGATTTATCACGGTTTGGGCGTAATTTTATAGAATCCGGGAAATATCTTGAACAGATTTTTCCTTTCTTGGGGGTAAGGTTCATTTCAGTTACGGATCAGATTGACAGTTTAAATCAGCAATCAATAAACGACAATCTGATTATACCCTTTAAAAATTTAATAAACGATGCTTACTGCCGTGATATTTCTATAAAGATTAGAAGTCAGCTTGCAATTAAAAGAAAAAAGGGCGATTTTATCGGCTCTTTTGCTGCTTATGGCTATATTAAGGATAAGCAAAATCACAATAGACTTGTCGTGGATGAATATGCAGCACATATTGTACAGGAGATTTTTGAACATAAACTTGACGGAAAAAGCAATCAGGGAATAGCGGATTTGCTAAATGAGAAGGGTATACTTTCGCCATTGGAATATAAGCGTTTTATAGGTCTTAATTACACAACAAGCTTTAAAGTGAACCAAACAGCAGTTTGGACAGCAACTACAGTGGGCAGGATTCTAAAAAATGAAATTTATATTGGAGTGCTGGTTCAGGGAAAAAGTACTACTCCTAATCACAAAATCAAGAATAATATTCTAAAGCCAGAAGATGAATGGATCAAGGTTTATGATAGCCATGAACCTATTATAAGCAAAGACATTTTTAATTTAGTAAACAATCTAATGCTAAAAGACATGAGGATTTCCCCAAATGATGAAAAACTTTTTTTGATTTCGGGGCTTTCTTATTGTTCTGACTGCAATGAAATCATGATTCGCAAAACTGTTCCTTCCAATAATAAAAAATACTTTTATTATATTTGCGGAAACAGCAGGTTTAAAAAATGTTCAAGCCACGCTATAAACGAAGTTGAATTGCTAGAAGCTATAAAACAGTCTTTAAAAAAGCAAATTGAAGATATAAACCATGAAAGAATATGGTCTTTTACAAGCATTAATAACCATAATAAAGGCTTGAACATTCAAATTGCCAGGTTAGAAGAAGGAATTAAAAAATACCAAAAAATAAAAGCTTCTCTTTATGAATCTCTGGAGCAAGGATTGATTAACAAAACAGAGTTCGTTGAACTAAATGATATTTACAACAAAAAAATAGATGAAAACAAAGATGCACTGGAAAGAATTTATGCTCAATCGGCGAAAATTAAATACGATAGTAGAGATATTTTAACAAGAAAATTAATTGTGTATTTAATAAAAGGTATTTACATATTTGAAAACAAAAGAATAGAAATTAGGTTCAGTTTTAAGGATATATTTAATAATGAATGAGGCGTTATTTATGGCCAGAAAAAGCAGGAAGGGTAATAAAACTCTTGAATTATGTTCTAAAATATTTAACACGGCTATTTATGCAAGACTATCATCAGAAGATAATAATGATTCCCTTTCAAATCAAGTGGACTTAGTAAAAGAATATATTTTAGAAAAACCTTATCTAAAACTCATTGATGTGTATGAGGACAAGGGAACAACAGGAACTAATTTTCAAAGACCAGAATTTCAAAGGCTTCTTAAGGATATTAAAGCCGGTAAAATAAATTGCATTGCAGTAAAAGATTTAAGCCGTTTTGGGCGTAGCTATATTGAAATAGGTCATTATTTGGAGAATATCTTTCCTTGTATGGGTATCAGATTCATATCCGTAAACGATTTCTTTGATAATTATAAAACAGACAATGATGGGATTATTGTCTCTCTTAAAAACTTGGTTAATGACTTTTATGCCAAGGATATATCCAGAAAAACCATTTCAGCACTGGAAACAAAACGCCGCAGCGGAGAATATGTTGGAGGGCTTGCGCCATATGGCTACCAAAAGAGCAATAATAAGCTTGTTATCGACCATGATGTTGTAGATATAGTAAGGTTGATTTTCAAATGGAAGGCTATTGGTGATTCGGATACTGTAATTGCAAGAAAGCTAAATGATTTAGCTGTTCCATGCCCTGCCAAAAGAAAAATTGAATTAGGTTATGTAAAAGGAAATACCAGATTTAAGCATTATATTTGGCGAGACAGAACCATAAGGGATATTACTACCAACCAAGTTTATATGGGCACTTTATGTCAGGGCAAAACCAAACAGGCACTTTTCTTGAACAGACCGGCTATGAAGCAGCCCTATTCTGAATGGATTGTAATACGTGACAGCCACGAACCCGTTATAGATAAAGAACTATGGTACCAAGCCCAAAAAGCTAGGACTAGTCAAGAAAAAAAGGGTGACTTAAATGTATAATACTGCCCTTTATTTACGATTATCGGAAGAGGACGAAAACACATGGGAAAGCAACAGCATAAAGAATCAGCGTGATTTATTGACTGATTTTTGCAAAAATCACAGGGAACTATCCATAAGAAGTTTGAAATATTTTATTGATGATGGATATAGCGGTACAAATTTTCAAAGACCGGCAGTACAGGATTTAATTAAACAAGCAATTGAAGGAAATATCAATTGCATTTTGGTAAAGGACTTTTCCAGGTTCGGTAGAAATTATATAGAAGTTGGAACATATATAGAAAAACTATTCCCTTCTTTAGGTGTCAGGTTTATTTCTGTAAATGATTTGTATGATAGTAAGGAAAGTGCTGGAAAAAGCCCTGACATGGAAACAATGTTCAGAACTTTGATTTATGATTTATACAGCAAAGATTTGTCAGTTAAAATAATTTCAGGAAAGAAAACAAAGTTCAAGAAAGGAGAACATATAAACGGTCATGCACCATTTGGATATGTGAAATCCAAGGCAAATAAAAATAATTGGGAAATTGATGAACCGGCATCAAAAACAGTAAAAATAATATTTCAAATGTCTTTGGAAGGCTTAAAAATCAGTGAGATTGCAAGGAAGTTAAATGATAAGGCTGTTGATACACCCTTAATGCATAGAAAAAACAATGGTACTGATTTTTTTTTAAACTGTAGGAAGGACACAAATTCATGGACCATTGCTAATGTTTCAAGAATTCTTAGGGATGAAAGATATACGGGTAAACTAATTACGAATACAAAAAAAAGAATTTCTGTTGGCTGCAAAAAAACTATTTCAATTCCAAAAGATCAATGGATTATTATTTCAGAAGCACATGAAGCGATTGTTTCGGAAGAAATATTCCAACAGGTTCAAAACAAATTGCCAAACAAACAAAAGAAAAGACGAAATAGGGCAGTGCATTTTTTTGAGAACAAGCTTTTTTGCAGGTTTTGTAATAAGGCTTTAAAGTATTTTAACTCCTACTTTGCATGTGGTTCGAATTGTTTTAAAGGACCAATTACAGAAAATGACATTAAAGAATTGATTTTTATTATTCTTAAGCAATATGTTATGTTAATATATTATATAAACTAAGATTTACAAATTAAAATTCGGCATAAGCAATTGAAGTTAAAAGGTCTAATTAACAAAAAAACAGAGCTCTATGAAGATTTTGTTTTAAACGGAATTTCTAAAAAACAATATACAGAAACAAGGGACTATTACAAAATGCAGATTAATGCATTAGAAAAGGAAATTTTTTTGTTAGGTCAATCAGATAATACGGAAAGTGAATTTGTTTTTACAAGTGAAGTTTTGTCTCTGGTAAAAGGTATATATGTTTACAATAGTGAATGTATAGAGATATGTTTTAATTATAGAGGATTGAAATGATATAGAGTGCCAAAAGAGATATCAACCCTTAGGCAATTCCGCTTCATTGAATATAAAAACAGTCTGTTTAAAGTGGAATTGCTATAAATACTGAAGAAGAGGTGTATTATGGGAATAAAAGAGCAATTCAACAGTGTATCACAAAATTATGATAAGCAGCGCCGCCAGCTAATTCCATGCTTTGATGACTATTATAATCTGCCGCTAACGGTTATGGATTATAAGGGTGAATCCCCCAATGTTCTGGATCTTGGATGCGGGACAGGATTGTTTACATCAATTGTAATGCAGAAATATCCAAATGCCAAATACACATTAATCGATATTTCGGATAAAATGCTGGAGCAGGCGAAGATACGATTTAAGGGTAACAACAAAGTGGAATTTATCATATACGACTATATTAATTATGAATTTACAAATAAGTTTGATATTATAATTTCTGCTCTTTCCATTCATCATTTATCAGCCACGGAAAAAGAACAGCTTTACAAGAAATGTTATAGATTGTTAAATGCGGACGGAATTTTTGTTAATACGGATCAAGTTTTAAGCCCTCATCCGGAAATTGAAGATATGTTCTCCGGTTTATGGCGTGAGTCAATAATTAGAAGCGGTATTTCGGAAGAAGAATTGCAAAAGGCATATGCCAGGGTTAGTTATGACAACCCTTCAACATTAGCAGACCAATTAAAATGGCTTTTAGATGCAGGTTTTAAATATGCGGACTGCATCTATAAATATTATCATTTCTGTGTAATGTATGCCAAGAAATAATTTTTTTAGTTTTAGCTAAACACAGGCTAACGACAACTACGACAGCATTAAGGAGAAAAGTTTTACTGATTTTATTACCATTCCTTTTAAAAACATAGTAAACGATGCTTACTGTTTCGATATATCGAAGAAAGCAAAGAGCCAATTAGACCTTATGCGAAAGAAAGGGCGCTTTATTGGCTCTTTTGCGCCCTATGGATACATGAAGGACAAAACAGACAAGACCAAGCTAGTTGCAGATGAATATGCAGCAGGGGTTGTAAAAAAAGTGTTTAATCTAAAGATAAAAGGCTACAGCAATCAGAAGATAGCAGATATTTTGAATGATGAAGGAGAACTTCCGCCCTCAGAGTATAAAAGACGTATGGGATTGCCGTTTATTTCAGGGTTTGAAAAAAGCGACAAAATATTATGGACACCAAACAGCATACTAAGAATACTTAGAAATGAAACTTATATGGGTTCAATGGTTCAGGGTAAACGATTAAATCCAAGCTATAAATCCAAAAAACAAGTCAACCTGCCAAAAGAAAACTGGATTGTAGTTGAAAGTACCCATGAACCGATTATTGAAAAGAAAGATTTTTTGCTTGTTCAAAATATTCTGGAAAAGGATACAAGAACAGCACCTAAACACGAAAAGGTTTATTTTCTGTCAGGACTGATAACTTGTGGGGACTGCGGTTTTAACATGATCAGAAAGTCCATGAACAAGAAGGGCAAAAAATATTCGTATTATATTTGCTCTAACTACAAGGAAAACAAAAGTTGCACGAGTCATTCCATAAACTGTGAGTTCTTGGAAGAAGGGATCAAAACAGGGTTAGGTTTATTATTAGATGTTTTTCAGGAACAGGAAAATATCATTTTAAATAATGATCAAGAGCATAATAAATTAGATTCTTTAAATGAAAGGTTAAAGGCTGCGGAATTTGAACTGGAAAGAATCAAAACATTGAATTTAAGTATTGACGAACATTATCAGGAGGGTGTTTTAGAACAGGATGAATATTTGGAATATAAAAGATTATATTCAAGCCAGATCAAAAAATCCAATCATTTGATAAATAGAATAACAGAACAAATCAATAAACAGGATTTTGAAAAAACCAGGGATGTGGAATTCAGAGAGCTTGCTTTGACTTATATAAATAAAATCAATATACACCATAATAAAAGAATTGAATTAATGCTTATACCAAATTGCAACCGATAGGGAATGCAATGTGCTAAAAAAGGCAAATATTTACGACTGTTTATATTGTAATATGGTATTAATGGCTTGCTAAGGAGATTGCAAATGCCCAGAATAAGCAGGAATAAGAATAAGCAAATCCCCCCCCTGATAGATCAAAAATATAATACGGCTCTGTATGCCAGGATTTCTAAAAAAGACAAGGAAGAGGAATCAATTGAGAATCAAATAAACTTGATTAAAGCTTATATAGAAAAAAAAGAAGAATTAATATTTTCCGGCCAATACATAGACAACGGTCATACAGGAACTAATTTCAACAGACCCGGTTTTGAAAGAATGATGCAGGACATAAAAAGCGGGAAAGTCAACTGCATAGTTATAAAAGACCTTTCAAGGCTTGGCAGGAATTATTTGGAGACGGGTTTGTACATTGAAAACATTCTTCCTGAATATAAAGTACGGTTAATCTCCATAAATGACGACATAGACAGCAATAAGGACAATGATTTCTTAGTTCTTAATGTCAGGAATCTGATAAATGATGTTTATGCAAAGGATATTTCTATAAAATCACAATCGGCTCTTAGAATCAAGCAAGAAAAAGGTGAGTTTATTGGTTCTTTAGCACCATTTGGTTATGCGGGTGTTATAATAGGAACAAATCCGAGAAGCCTTGAAAACACAGGGGTTTCGCCGATCTAATCCCACCTTTACCGCCTTTTGTTGGGCGAGATTTTAAGACAGGAGGTTACCATTGCCGGGGCTGAGTGCTTCGGCTTTCCATTATACATTATTATTGACTAATAAAAAACAGGGGGATACCCCACTGCTTCCATTGAGGCAGTGGGGTATCCCCCTGTTTTTTGTTTTCATCTCGATAAGGAGGCGAATATATGACGAAAAACACAAGGATATACAACAGATTTCCCGGCTACAGCACGTCTGACTGCGCCTGCGAATACTGTTTGCACTGGGGAAGCAAAAATCGCGGCTGTCGGCTCGATGAATGCTGCTGTATGGAAGATCATATAGAGGCCACCCAGCGCGAACAGGGCGCGGACAGTGGCCTCACAGTGCGGAAGGAGGGATAAGCAATGCCCGGTGTAACAGAAGAACAAGTAAGACTGGCGCGTGAGGTCGATTTACTCTCTTACCTTCAGGCAAATGAACCACATGAGCTTCGCCGTACCGCTCCGGGCGAATACCGCACCGCCACACATAGCAGTCTTGTCATATCCAAAGGTAAATGGATTTGGAATCGTGGTGGTATCGGTGGTAAAACCGCACTGGATTACCTGATAAAAATTCGCGGTATGGGCTTTGTGGAAGCGGTTGAGACGATCTTGGGTTCGAGAGCTGCTCTCATTTCTTACGCTCTGCCTGTGGAAAGAAAAGAACCACCGCCCAAGCAATGGCCTTTTTACCCGCCGAAGCCCTGTCGTTATGGTAACCGTGCCGTAGCCTATCTGCAACAGAGGGGCATCAGCCCTGATGTAATTAAGCAGTGCATACAGGCCGGTATTCTTTACGAAAGCCGCTATTACAATCCCCAAAGCGAGTATCACAATGTCGCTGTATGTGTGTTTGCCGGTAAAGATGAGTCCGGCAAAATTGTATTTGCGACTATGCGTGGGATTGATACGGATTTCAAGCAGGATAAGGCTGGCAGTGATAAGAGCCGGGGATTCTGTGTGCCTGCACCAAGCCCTGACAGCACACGATTGGCTGTATTTGAAGCTCCTATTGACCTACTCAGTCACATGACTTTGGAGCAAAGAAGCGGTGCTGTGGTAGAGACTCATCGGCTGTCCTTGGGCGGAACATCTGACGTGGCACTCATTGCCTTTTTGGAGCGAAACCCGCAGATTGAAGCGATTGACCTATGCCTTGACAACGACGATGCCGGTAGGACAGCGGCGCAAGCAATACAATCTCGACTTGCCGCCGATGAACGCTTCGCCCACATCCGCACCAAGCTTTGCCTGCCCTGTGAGGGTAAGGATTATAACGAAACTCTGCTCCGCACTATACAGCGGGAGCGGGACCCGCCAAGCCGTCCGAACAATCGGGCGGCTATTTCTATTTAGAGAGGAGA
>CAZTAY010000036.1:0-21275 GCA_964611655.1 uncultured Eubacteriales bacterium | reverse complement strand
TTCCTACTTACGGCTAATCCTTTTGTTTCACCAAAAGTTATTGAAATTTAAAATAATTTCGTTTACAATGAAACAATACTAATACTGAAGGATTGGTATATTTTATTTGAGGGAGGTGTCTAAATGGCTTATAGAATTACTGATGCGTGCATAAATTGCGGTGCGTGCGAGCCCGAATGCCCTACTAATTGCATTTCTCCAGGAGATTCACAGTTCCAAATTAGCGAAAGCGAGTGTATCGACTGTGGAGCTTGTGCTGATGTTTGCCCAACAGACGCAATTGTACAATAAAAAGCAGTTTTGTATTCAGCAGGTAGGCGATTTTCTCCAACCTGCTTTTTATTTTCTCTTAAAATTTAACACTTCTTAATAATTATTTGTATTGACTGTTGGCAGAGCAGTCTAATTCATGATATAATTACAAAATAAAGCTTTTTAAAATATTGTATAATTAGTATGCATTTATAGTGAACTAATTTAATAATTCTCTAAAGCAAAGTTTTAATGAGAATTATTAAGCAGAGCAAACTTTATAAACAACCAGGGTTGTTTAATCAAATGGTTTCTTACATTAAACAATTATACTATATTTTAAAAATCCCATATCATAAAAGATATATCAATATTTGTTTTTCTATTTATAAATTTTTATTTTTATGCTGTATATAATAAGTCATTATACATTAAATTAAGTCAGGTATTTTTTACAAGATAGAAGCCTTTGTTTACAATTCTTATAACTATTTTGTAAGAACTGTAACTCTTTATAACAAGGAGATGAAATTATGACTGATTTCTCACGGGATTCCATGCAGGAAGTTTTTACCTTTGAAATGAATCAATTGGTTGAGCAACTTGAACAAATCATTATTGAAGAAGAAGAATCCGATGGCATAAGCGAAGGTGCAGTAAACGAGATTTTTAGGATCATGCATACAATAAAAGGCTCTTCTGCAATGATGCTCTACGACAATGTGGCTAGTGCTGCTCATAAGATTGAGGATATGTTTTTCTATATCAGAGAAAATCAACCATCAAACATCAATTATTCTGAACTAACAGATATTGTTCTTGAGGGAATTGATTTTATTAAGGAAGAACTGTCCAAAATTGAGTCCGGCGCAGAAGTTGACGGTACTGGCGAAAAATTATTAGAACGGGTTCAGTCTTATTTGCTTGTTTTAAAAGGAGAGACTCAATCCCAAGAAGTTAATAACAACATAAACTTAGCTGTACAGCCTCCTAAAGCAAGTAATGATCTAGGTTCAGCACAAAAGAAATCAGGATTTCGTATTGTAATGTTCTTTGAAGAGGATTGCGGCATGGAAGGCGCACGAGCTTTTAATGTCCTAAAACGCTTGGAAGAAATATCTTTTTCAATCTTATCTGAACCAAATGTATTAGAAATTGAACCTGAATTCGACGAATTAATTAAAACAAATGGTTTTAGGATGAATGTTGAAACGGATGCTTCCGAAGAAATTATTAAGGCCATGCTTGATGAAACCATCTTCCTTAGAAATTATTCCATTTATCCAATTTCTGCCAACTTCTCACAAGAAGGTAGCACAGCCATTAACAAATTCAAAATAACCGTACATTTTGAAGATGGTTGTGAAATGGAAAATGTTCGTGCCTACACTGTTGTCAGAACCCTTGAACCAATTGCGGAAAACTTAACTTATGAACCGGCTGATATAATTATAAACGAAAAGACTATTGATTTAATACGACTAAACGGCTTTCAATTGGTTTTAACTACAGCAGAACCTTATAATCATGTTGTTGAAATTTTGCAAAACACTATTTTCTTAAAAGACCTATATATTGAAGATTTAACCGAGTCTGTTGACAATGCCTCCAACCCTAATAAAGTAATCCCTGAGGAAGTTGTTAAAACCGAAGAAGTTGTTTCAAAGAAAGAAGATTCCCCTGCTCCTGTTAAAGTGCCAGCTCAGCCTGCTAAGAAACCTGCTGAATCTGCTGCTAAAAAGCAAACCGGCTCCAGCATGATTAGCATAAATGTTAATAAACTGGACATACTTTTGAACCTTACAGGTGAATTGGTAACTAGTGAAGCAATGGTTACACAAAATCCAGACTTAGATGGTATTGAACTTGAAAACTTCCAAAAAGCTGCCCGCCAGCTTAGAAAGATTATTAATGATATTCAAGACACTGTCATGAGCATGAGAATGGTTCCTCTTTCTCCAACTTTCTTGAAAATGCACCGAATTGTTAGGGATATGTGTAAGAATCTAAACAAAGACGTAACACTGGAACTTATCGGCGAAGATACTGAAGTTGATAAAAATATCATTGAACATATTTCAGATCCACTTATGCATATAATAAGAAATTCAATAGATCACGGAATCGAAAAACCCGAAAAGCGTATTATTTCCGGAAAACCTCAAAGAGGTCTTGTGGTGCTTGAAGCAAAGAACGTTGGCGGTGATGTTCTTATTATTGTTAAAGACGACGGAGGCGGGATTAACAAAGAACGGGTTATGGCAAAAGCCAAAGCAAACGGTATCTTAAAGAAAGACGAATCCGAGTATACAGACAAGGAAATATTCAATTTCATTTTCCTTCCTGGATTCTCAACAAACGAAGATGTTACAAGCTATTCCGGCCGTGGGGTTGGTATGGATGTTGTAACCACCAATATTGAGCAGGTGGGTGGTTCTGTAATCGTAGACTCGGAAGAGAATGTAGGAACAACCACTACATTAAAAATCCCTCTGACTTTAGCAATTATTAATGGAATGATAATAAGGCTTGGAGGAGATAAATACGTAATTCCTATAAACGCTATAAAAGAAAGCTTTAAAGCTCAGGATAGTGATATTGTACAAGACCCTGACGGAAATGAAATGATCATGGTTAGGGGAGAAATGTATAATGTTCTAAGACTTCATGATTTCTTTGAGCTGGAAAACCGTCCTCAAACAATTGATGAGGGCATTATGATGATGCTTGAAAACGATGAAGACACAATTGTTGTCCACGTTGATGAACTTATCGGCGAACAACAGGTTGTTGTTAAAGCTATTCCAAAGTATATTAAGAAAGTCAAAGGTCTAAGCGGCTGTTCTCTTCTTGGAAACGGCGATATAAGCCTTATTGTTGATGTGGCAGGATTCTTTAAAGACTAGTTCGAAAGGAGTAAACCATATGTATGATACGGATACGTCTCTGACAATTAATGATTCAGAATTAGTACAGGAAGATACTCAGAAAGGCAAATACCTAACCTTCACCATTGATAACGAAGAATATGGTATTGAAATTTATTATGTAATAGAAATTATTAGTATGCAAAATATTATGAAAGTTCCACATACACCTGAATATATTAAAGGAATTATAAATCTAAGGGGTGCTGTCATTCCCGTCTTAGAAGTTCGTTCACGTTTCAAAAAGCCCCCTGCGGTTTATGATGATTTGACTTGCATAATAGTAACTGAATATGAAGATATCACAATAGGTCTGATTGTTGATAACGTAAAAGATGTTGCTAATATTAAATGGGACGATATTCAGCCCCCTCCAAGCGTTAAAACCGGTTATCACAACAAATATATAAGCAGAATCGGAAAAACAGAAAGCGGCGTTAAGCTGTTGCTTGCTCTTGATAAGCTACTAAATGATGAGGATGATTTTTACTTATAGATCATTTATAAGACAAGGGATGAATTTTATTGAAGAATTTAACCATTAAAGCAAGACTATATCTTTTAGTTTCTCTATTTGCATTTTTCTTGCTCTCTCTTACAGGTATTAGCTTTGCAAGTATTGTATCTCTTTCTGACTTTAGTGAACATATTTCCGGCGGCGTTGCTGTTCCTCTTTCATATGTAACTAAGATCGGTGAATCCTTAGGCAATGTGAAAAGTACATTGTTTGAAATGTCTCTCTATTCTAAGAACCAATCTGATATTGACAAATACGTATCAGAAAGTGATGCTCAAATCAAGAGCATTGTTGAGATGTCTGAGGAATGTGAAAAGATACTTACGGAAATGAAAACAGCACATGATGATGTTTTTGCGGAGCAAATACTTCAAAACATAACGAGTGTTAGAACAGACATTTTAAAATATAGCTCTGACCTCAAAACTGCGGTTACGTCTTTGAAATCCGGTGACTTTGAATCATTTGATTATATGATTCAAAACACTAATGCACCAGCTATAAACAAACTTTTAACTATAATCTCTGACACAAGCGATTTATATCAAAATTCAGCTAATGGCATTGAGGAAGAATCCTCAGTACTTAAAAGCAAAGCTTTGTTTATTCTATGCTTGGTGTTTGCCTTAGCAGCATTATCAATTGTCATAGTTTCAATAAGCATTATCAGATCCATTACAAAACCAATTAAAAACCTTGTAAACGCTACGTCCAGAGTAACAAACGGTGATCTTTCTTCTTCTGTTGAACTGGAACATAAAGGAGAAATTGGTCAGTTATCTACAGACTTTAAGAAGTTGGTTTCAGTTTTCAAAGAACTGCATTACGATATTAGGGATGTTTACTCACAAAATGTCAATGGTGTAATTGACAAACGCATTGATGAAAATAAATATTCCGGGGCATTTAAAGACATAGTTTTATCTTTTAATTCACTTATTGATGCCGTAAACCAAGACGCAATAGACATTGTAGAAGCTGCATCAAAAATCGGCTTAGGTGATTTTAACTTTGAAATGCGAAAGTTTCCCGGAGATAAAATTATTGCAAATAAATCAATCGACAGGCTTAAATACAGAATTTCGCATGTTACATCAAGCATTGAAAGTCTTGCGTCTGAGTTTGAAAACGGTAATCTTTCAAAGAGAATTGATATTGAAGAGTTTGAAGGTGGTTGGAAGAATACTATGTCCACTCTAAACTCAATGATAGACAAGATTGCCCAGCCTATCAGAGAAGCAATTTCTGTTCTTGATCAGCTTTCAGTAGGGAATCTAAAAGCGAAACTCACTGGCAATTATAAAGGCGACCATGCAATTATCAAAGATAACTTAAACTCAACAACTGACTCAATACGCTCTTATATTGATGAGATTAGCTTAGTTTTGTCTAAAATGTCTGATGGAGACTATAAGGTTGAGATTACACGTGAATATCTAGGGGATTTTGGTGTTATTAAAAATGCAATCAATAAAATAATAGATGTTCAAAACGAATTGTTTACTGACCTTAGAATTGCATCGGATCAGGTTGCTTCCAGTGCCCATGAGATTTCTTTAACCAGCATGGATCTTTCAAACGGCGCAATACATCAAGCAAACGCTGTTGAGGATCTAAACTCAACAATCACACAAGTTTATGAACAAACTTTGCAAAACGAGAAAAATTCCACCAAAGCTGTCCAGCTTTCAAAAGAATCCAGAAATAATGTTATCGAAGAAAACGAAGCAATGCAGCATATGGTTAAAGCAATGCAGGATATTAATAATGCATCTGATGATATTTCTAATATAATTAAGGTTATTAGCGATATTGCTTTCCAAACCAACATCCTTGCATTAAACGCTGCTGTAGAAGCTGCCAGAGCAGGTCAATACGGTAAGGGCTTTGCAGTTGTAGCTGAAGAGGTTAGAAACCTTGCTGCCAGAAGCCAGACAGCGGCAAATGAAACAACCGCATTAATCGAAAGGTCAATTGAAAAAACATCATATGGAACCAAGATTGCAAATCAAACTGCAGAGTCTCTTTCTAAAATCGTTGGTGGCGTTGAAAGCGTTGCCCACATAGTTGCTGAAATTGAAAAGGCTTCTAAAGAGCAGGCAGCGTCTATATCAAAAATAAGTAGTGGTATTTCTGAAATCTCAAAGGTAACACAGGCAAATTCCGCAACAAGTCAAGAAAGCGCGGCTGCAGCACAAGAGTTATCCAGTCAGTCAGCAGTATTAAAAGAAAGCCTTTTGCATTTTGAAACAAAAAACATTGAAAAAGAGATTACGCCCGAACATGGAAGCGTTAATAATTTAGATGAATTTTTGTTTAATGTTGATGATGACTTGTCTAAGGAATCTGTAGGCTTAATTAAGCCTGAAATTGAAAAGACCGATAATGTTATCAAACCGGCTAAAAATCCTGAACTAAAACAGGAGTCTACTGTAAAGAAGATTGAGTCACCAAAACCTTATGACACCAAGACCAAGACCCCGGAAGTTAAAAAGGTAATTAACAAGGAAGCAAGTACAGAGGCGTCAATTAGAGAGACTAGTACTGACCTTACTAAGAAAGACCCTGAGAATAATAAAAGGATAAGTACAAAGTCAAATTCAGAAAAAATAAAAAAATCAAATACATCTGAACCTGTGACTTCTGTATCTGAACAAAAACCTTTTAAATTTTCGGATAATCAATTTAAAGCAGCACCTAAACCTCCTGAGACTAAGGACGACAACATCGACATCAATATTTTTAACGACAAGAATTATGGTAAATACTAATATAAAGCCGGATACCTTCAAAATAACAATTTTAAAAGAATGTATCCGGCTGTAAAATCATTATCGTCACTTACTTATAAACATTATTTTGTTCACAAAGTAAAAGATCAATCTTTAGGCTCAACTTCTGTCCTTCTTAATAGAGCGGAATTAAATAAAGCCTTTAAATATCGCTATTATTGTGGACACAACCTAGTTTTGCAATCAAGGAGTAATATTATGGAGGCCACTACCCAAAAGAGCGTTTTGTTAATTGAGCGTTCAATTAATCTACGACGTAACATCTCTATACGATTGTTGACAGCAGGATTTTGTAAACCGGTAGGCTCTATTGCATCATTATTTGAAGGTTTAAATAATATCAAATTTAGTAAACCTGATATAATCATAATTGGAACTGAGAATTATTCACCTTATGATATGACATTCCTTGAAAGAACAATAAAAGACTTAAATGGTGTAACTGTAATCTTATTGGCTGATGATATACTTAAAATGCAAGTTTTCTTCAAAAACTACAAAGTTGAATATGTAAGACGTCCAAAAAACGACGAGCTTGGGCAAGTAAGTTTAACAGTGGAAACTGTTATGGATATATTGAAGAAGATTTGTACAAAAAATCAGCCATTAAAAGAAAGTAAACCTTTTGTTTCACCATATCAAAGCCGTGATACTATTGATAATAAATCAGGAACCAGTGCCGCCAGAAACCAACATAAAGCCATTGATAAGATTATTGCAATTGGCTCTTCCACTGGCGGAACAGAAGCTATATTTGAAATTATCACAAAACTAGACAGTGATACACCGCCTATTGTAATTGTTCAGCATATGCCGCCCGTGTTCACAAAGTTATATGCCGACAGATTAAATCAAAGCTCTGCAATTGAGGTTCGAGAAGCTGTTGACGGGGATGTTTTGTATCATGGTCTTGCACTTGTTGCTCCAGGAGACATGCAAATGCGAGTTGCCCGAAAAGGACATCTGATCGCTGTTGAATGTATCAAAGGCGAGAAGGTAAGCGGTCATTGTCCGTCTGTTGATTATCTTTTTGAGTCAGTTGCTAAAATTATGGGTAATAAATCAATAGGCATAATTCTAACAGGCATGGGTAAAGACGGTGCTAAAGGATTGCTTTTAATGCATGATAAAGGCGCTAAAACTATTGGTCAAGACTCAACAAGTTCCGTGGTATACGGTATGCCAAAAGTTGCTTATGAAATGGGTGCTGTTGATGTACAATCATCACCTGATAAGATCCCTAGTATATTAAATAATCTAATAAAAAAAATATAGAGCCCCTCAGTCATATGATTCTGATAGGCTCTTATTTTGAATTATTAATACATATTCTTTAAAATTAAATGTCCTTCGTCTATGTAGCGCTTAAAAAAGAATATCAGTTTTGCTTGTTTAATATTGTAATGCCTAAGTCCTCTTAAAATTATGTTGTAATCCGAATCATGTAAAATTAATTCATTCTTAACGTTCTTAAGACAAGCCGCACGTTCTAGGTCTTCTATGTCCTTTTCCATTAACTTAATGAAATCCTTGCTTTTCCTTTTAAAATCCAGAAATAGATTAATCTGTTTTTCAGTCATCTTCAGTTTATTCTTGGATTTATCTTTTAACAATTGTTCAATCTTCCCAATTATGACCTTATTCTCGTTTACCAGAGCATTAATCTTGATTGTTGATTCATCAATTTCTTTTAAACAAACATCAATTTCTTCTCTTTTTGAAATATATGCAAAGCAGAGCTTTTCGTTTGTATTGCACCCCTCTGAAACAATAGCCTTTTCCATATTAACCTCCCCATACATTTTCGTATTTAGGGTAATATCTTTATTACAGCGGCTTGCTTATTGCAGTCCAAACAACTAAGCAAACCTTCTGCAATTTGACTTTCGGATTAACCATGTACAAGAAAAAGCCAAATTGCTATACCGTCTCTTTGCATATACTAAGGCTAAAATATTTCTATTCTTTTCGTTGCCAATGGTCATATTACGACTTTACACAACTGCGGCATTGTTATTAGACGGTGCTGCTACAAGTAAAAGCAATATTATTATCATCATTCCATCGAAACCGTTTCCAAACATTCCTGGAAACAGGCACATAAGCAAACACAAAATAATCATCATATCCATTGATTTGCCACCTGTTCCCAGTCCTAAAGATGAGAAAATATTCATACTCATACCTCCAAATTAAAATTAAAGTCAAAAGCCTTCATTTAATATGGTATGAGCAATAAACCTCATTCTTGCATGTCAGAAGAAAATAATGTGAAATCTATTAATCTTTCTTTAACATTAGCATCTTTTACGATAATTTTCAGTTTTTGTCCCAGCTCAAAGACCTGTTCATTTTCATTGCTATAATAGCGCATGTTCTCCGGATCATAGACATAATAACCTTCAAGACTTTGTAATGAAACCATACCGTCAACCGTGTTTGGAAGCTCCACATAAAAACCGTATGAAGTTGTATGAGATATAATCCCCTCGAAAACCTGACCTATTCTATCGCTCATGTATTCGGCTTTTTTCATCTGCTCAACTTCACGCTCAATTTTCTCCTCCACTCGCTCCATTTTGGAACAACGGTTTGCAACCTTTGAAAGCCTTTCTTCGTATGCAGCAATCAAATTATCGTTTATCTGGTTGTTTATATACCTTTTAATAACCCTGTGGATGTTTAAGTCTGCATATCTTCTAATTGGCGACGTAAAATGGCTGTAGTACTTGGATGAAAGCCCAAAATGTTCACCATGAATTGACGAATACCGTGCCTGTTTCATTGTTCTTATTATTTTTCTGCTAATTATCTGCTCTTCACTTGTTCCCTTAACAGAATCTAAAATAGTCTGAATAGACTTTGGATGAATCTCACCTTTATTATTACCTGTTAACTTATATCCAAACTTCCTTAAGAAGTCTTTAAGCTCCTTTATTTCATCATTGTCTGGAGATTCATGGGTTCTGTATAAAAACGGTGCTTCCCGCCAAAAATATTCCTCTGACACTGTTTCGTTTGCTAGGATCATGAATTCTTCAATAATTCTTGATGCTATGTTTCTTTCCCTAATCACAACATCTGTGCAATGCCCTGAACTATCCAGTACAACGCTACATTCCGGCATATCAAAATCTATTGAGCCTTTGTCTTTCCTGCGTTTTGCCACAATCCTATAAAGCTGCTCCATATCAGCAATCATTTCTAAAAAACCGCTATATTCTTCTTTTGCTTTTGGATCATCCTCTATACAAGCAGTCACCTTTTTATAAGTAGTTCTCTTATCAACATTTATAACAGATTCTACAATACTATGGTTTACAACTTCACCAATTCCATTAACATCCATTACCGCACTTAGGGTCAGCCTGTCACTTCCTTCAACAAGTGAGCAAATACCGTTTGACAATTCAAATGGCAGCATAGGTATAACCCTGTCGGGCAAGTATACACTGTTTCCCCTTACATACGCTTCTTTGTCACAGGCAGACTTTTCCTTTACATAATGAGCCACATCCGCAATATGCACTCCAAGCCTGAACAAATCACCTATTCTTTCTATAGTGATTGCGTCGTCAAAGTCTTTCGTGTCCTCGCCGTCAATCGTAACTGTTCTCAAATGTCTGAAATCACTTCTTTTGTTTATTTCTCCACTTAAAACAGAATCAGGCATTGCTCTTGCTTCTTTTTCAACTTCTTTGGGAAATTCATAGGAAATGCTGTTTTGAAGCACTATGGAAGTAATATCCACGCCTTTGTCCCCTGAAAAGCCGATTCTCTTTATGATAGTGCCCTCCGGGTTTTTGCCTTTCCTATTAGTAATTTTCACTAAAACCTTTTCGCCTGTAATAACGCCCTTCCCTTCTGCTTTCGGAATATAAATATCCTTTGCAATATGGGAATCATCAGGCACTACAAAACCGTATTTATTAACCTTTTCGTATGTGCCTACTATTTCAATATTATTTTCTTTTAATATTTTTCTAATTTCACCAACCGCCCTGTTTCCGTCAGCAGGTTTTTTTATAACCTTAACTTCAACAGTGTCACCGTTCATGGCATCTTTCATGGCGTTTGGAGGTATAAATATATCTTCTTGATCTTCCTCGTATTTCTTGACAAAACCATATCCGGCGCTATTCATTTGTAACACGCCAACTGCAATGTCCTTTTCATTGTCATTACTTACGATAATACGTCCTTTTTTAGTCAGCTCAATTTTGCCTAATGTAAGCAGATTATTTATAAGCCCTTCAAATTCATCTGTTTCAAGTTTAGGCACTTCAAGCACATGTGCAAGTTCTTTTGGGGTCATTGGTACATAAATTTTTGAGGACAGAAACTCAAGTATCCTTTTTTCTCTGTTATTTAATTTATTTATGTTTTTTTTCATAACGCACCCTTCACTTCTTTACTTTACTTACGTTTAATGCTAACATATAAAATGAATAATTAAAAGAAAAAAACTTACATTTGGCTAAAAAGGTGATCTAAATTGACAAAAGAAACTCTTGCGCTTCTCCTTGATGAATACAAATCAGGACATATTACTTTGGAACAGGCTGTTTCCCATATTAGCGCAATGCCCTATGAAGATATCGGTTATGCAAGAATCGATCATCATAGAAGCCTTAGAACAGGTTATCCCGAAGTTATTTTTTGTCAAGGAAAGACAGTTATGCAAATAACCGAAATATTTAAAAGATTGTCAGAGAAACATGTTGACATAATGGCTACCAGAGCAGAGCCTGCGCATTTTGAAGCTATTAAGGAAATAATACCCAATGCGGAGTTTGATGAAACAGCCCGTATTGTTTATTTGAAAAGAAGTACGAAAACAGAGAACAAAGGTTTAATATCTGTTATAACTGCCGGAACAGCTGATATACCTGTTGCATCGGAAGCTGCAACTACGGCATGGCTTATGGGTAATAAAGTCCAGCGGATTTTCGATGTTGGTGTTGCAGGAATTCATCGTCTGTTTTCTCATTTGGAAGTCATTAACCAATCAAATGTGCTTGTAGTGGTTGCCGGAATGGAAGGCGCTCTTGCAAGCGTTGTGGCAGGGCTTGTTTCAAGGCCTGTTATAGCAGTTCCGACCAGCATTGGTTACGGAGCAAGCTTCGGCGGACTTTCAGCACTTTTGACCATGATAAACAGTTGTGCAAACGGAATCGCCACTGTTAATATTGACAACGGATTCGGTGCTGGATATATGGCGGCACTGATTAATTCAAACAACGGAGGAAATGACTTTTGAATATAATATACTTTAATTCCTATTCCGGAATTAGTGGGGATATGGTTTTAGGTTCACTGCTTGACCTTTTAAATGACGACAATGCATTTATAAAAAAGCTCTCTGAACTTAATATCTCTGACTACAAGATTTCTGTTAATGATGTGAAGAAACAAGGCATAAAGGGTAAGTCCGTAGATGTTACTGTATTACATCATGTCCACGGCAGACATTTCAAAAATATACAAGACCTGATTTTAAACAGCAATCTTAGCCAAAAGGTAAAACAGTTGAGTATTGACATATTTTACGAAATTGCTAAAGCCGAAGCCACTGTTCATGGGGAAACCATAGAGCATGTTCACTTTCACGAGGTTGGTGCTGTGGATTCAATTGTTGATATTGTTGGATGTGCTGTTCTTTTGGAAATGCTGAATGTGGATGAGGTTTATTTTTCAGAGCTTACTGACGGGGTAGGTTTTGTAGACTGCCAGCACGGCAAAATCCCCACTCCAGTTCCGGCGGTTCTTGAAATGTTAAAGGAGAGCAACATACCTTTTAAAACTGATTCATCAGTTAAAACCGAACTTGTAACCCCCACCGGCATGTCAATAGCAAAAACATTGGGCAAGGGTTTTGGTGAAATGCCTGAAATGGAAGTTATAGGTGTGGGTTATGGTTTTGGCACAAGAGAGATTGGACGTCTAAATGCACTTACGGCAATTTTGGGTGTGTCAAGAAAAGTGACTTTAAGCCCACCAGAAGAAATAACCGTACTTGAAACTAATATTGACGATTCAAACCCTGAATACATCGGTTATACAATGGAGCGTCTACTACAAAATGGCGCATTTGATGCATATTTAACTCCTATTTACATGAAAAAGAACAGACCCGGTTTTATACTTTCCTGTATCGTTCCATTCGGAAAAGAAGAACCTTTTATCCGTTTGATACTTGAGAACACCTCCACTTTGGGAATCAGAATTCTCCAGACAAAAAGAGTCTGTATGCATAGAGAATCCTTTATTGTAGAAACAAAATATGGTAAAATATCTGTTACAAAGGCTGTTTATGATGATATTCAAAAATTCAATCCGGAATTTGAGGATTGCAAAGATGCAGCTCTACTTAATAATGTTTCCATTAAAGATATTTATGAGGCGGTTTATGCTCAAGTTCCGAGAGGCTAATTATGAGAAGCTTTGAAATTACCAATATAAAAGGATTTATGAATTCACTGTTTAAAGAAGAAATATTTGATGAATTCGAGTCCAGAGGAATAATAATTGATACATTTACGCATTTTGAGATCTCTTGTTCAGCAGAACAAGAATTAGCCCCGGAAAATGAACAGTCCGATCCAGAGACAAAGAAGCAAGTCTTTTGTTCATGGAAGGAATTAAAAAATATTGTTTTTTTGATTATAAAGGGCAAGGAAAAACCAAAGAAACTAAAAATCCTACTTGCTGCAAATGTTTCTCTTAGAGAAGGACTTAACAAAAATGCTGCTGCTTTGTTTTTGAATATTAACTATGTCGGTCAAAACGTAGTGCTTACAACTGGAAGTTCACAGAAACAATTTTCATTGGATCGGGAATTGGAAACTGTTTGGGATGAATATGTAAAAGAATATTTACAGAAGAATAATTTTGAGTTTGTATAATCTAGCGTTAGAACCTATTTACTATCTTTCGTTAAGTGATTTATGCTAGATAGTCTGTTAGAAGTCAGTGACGCAGCAGAATGGGAAATCAACTAGAAAGTCGCAAAGGATAGATAGTAAACAGGTTCTTAGGAGGTTGTTATCTTGAGCAATACCCCTGTTAGAAAAATATTAGCGGTCTATTTCAGCCCTACCGGCACAACAAAAAAAGCTGTTACCAAAATTGCAAACGTAATTTCAAAAGAACTCGGCTTAGAATACGATGAATTAAGCTTTACTTCTCACTTAAACCGAAAAGAAAACTTAAAATTTACAAAGGATACGGTTGTAGTATTTGGAACGCCTGTTTATGCAGGAAGAGTACCTAACGTACTTATTAAGTTCTTGGAAGAAACAAAAAGCGACGGTTCTTTTGCAATCCCCGTTGTTCTGTTTGGAAACAGAGCCTTTGAGGATGCATTAATCGAGCTTAGAGACATTTTAATTAACGGCGGACTAAAACCTTTTGCCGCTGGTGCTTTTGTTGGTGAACATTCATTTTCCAACAAAATTGCAACCGGGCGTCCTGACCAGAACGATATTGCTTTTATTGAACAATTCGCTAAAGACGCAGCCCTAAAGCTTAAGGAAATTATAAACTGTAATGACATAATTACAATTGATGTGGAAGGCACGCCTTACCCTTATAATTCTTATTATCAACCAAAGAACAAGGAGGGTGCACCCATTAGTGTTATAAAGGCAAAACCGTTAACCAGCGATCTTTGCGATAATTGTAAAGTTTGTGTCGAGCTTTGTCCTATGGGTTCAATAGATCCTGATGATCCAAAGATTGTTAACGGAATATGCATAAAATGTAGCGCATGCATAAAACTATGCCCAAAGAACGCTAAATACTTTACACAGGATAACTTTGTATTTCATATGGATGATTTAATTGAAAAGCTGTCCAATAACCATGCGGAAGCAAAAGTATTTTTATAAATAAAATCCGGTATACGCATATGATTAAATTTAGGAGATGAGAATTTTGATAGACATTAGATTAATTCGCACAAACCCTGATCTTGTAAAAGAGAATATTAAAAAAAAGTTCCAGGATCAAAAACTTGAGGTTGTTGATGAGATCATTAAGCTTGATCAAGAATACAGGGACGTTATTACCAGAGCAGACTCTTTAAGAAACCAACGTAAGGTAATCAGCAAGGAAATCGGTGGTTTAATGGCGCAAGGCAAGAAAGACGAAGCAGAAGCTGCTAAAATAAAGGTTGCTGAAATTGCACCAGAACTTGAAAAGTTAGAAGCTGCAGAGAGTAGGCTGTGGGAAGAAGTACAAAACCGTATGATGGTTATACCAAATATCATTGACGATACCGTTCCAATCGGCAGGGACGATTCAGAGAATGTTGAGGTAGAGCGTTACGGCGAGCCTGTTGTTCCTGATTTTGAAGTGCCTTATCATATTGACATAATGGAGAAGCTGGACGGGGTTGACCTTGACAGTGCAAGAAAAACCAGTGGAAATGGATTTTATTTCTTGAAAGGTGATATTGCAAGACTTCATTCTGCAATCCTGTCTTATGCAAGAGATTTCATGATAGACAAAAAGGGGTTCACTTATTGTATACCTCCTTTTATGATCCGTTCAAATGTTGTAACCGGTGTTATGAGTTTTACTGAAATGGAAAACATGATGTATAAGATTGAAGGGGAAGATTTATATTTAATCGGAACAAGCGAACATTCTGTCATAGGGAAGTTTATAGACACAATTGTAGAGCCTTCTGAACTTCCACAAACCCTTACAAGCTATTCTCCATGTTTTAGAAAAGAAGTAGGCGCTCATGGTATCGAAGAACGTGGGGTATACCGTATTCACCAGTTTGAGAAACAAGAAATGGTTGTTGTATGCGAACCAGAAGACAGTCCTAAATGGTTTAAGGCATTATATGAATATACAGTTGATTTTTTCAAATCACTTGAAATTCCTGTTAGAACTCTTGAATGTTGTTCAGGGGATCTTGCAGATTTGAAGGTAAAGAGCATAGACGTTGAAGCATGGTCTCCTCGTCAGCAGAAATACTTTGAGGTTGGTAGCTGTTCAAACCTGGGCGAGGCACAAGCAAGAAGGCTTGCCATCAGAGTTAAAAGCGAAAAAGGAAATTATTATCCTCATACCCTTAATAACACAGTTGTTGCGCCTCCAAGAATGTTAATTGCCTTTCTTGAAAATCATGTTGACAAAGACGGTAACGTACACATACCTGAACCTTTGCGCATGTACATGGGCAACAAAAGCGTACTTTCTCCAAAATAGAATTTTTATGGTTGTGTTCGGATTGTATTCGGACACAACAGTTTAAGCTATAGGGTGGGGCTAAGAATATATTATAAAAAGGGGTTAGCTATGTCATTTTACAAAAACACATTTGGCAGAATTCAGTATAATTCTCCTGTAGTATTGACATTTGCGTTTATTTCTTTAATAGTGCTGTTATTGCAAGGGCTTATTGGAAATTCTATAACCTTAACATTGTTTACAGTATACCGTTCCAGCTATCTTGATCCCTTGTTTTATATAAGGATATTCGGGCATGTTCTGGGACACGCAGATTGGTCACACTTTTTTAGTAATTTTTTGATAATCCTGCTAATAGGCCCTATGCTTGAAGAAAAATACGGTTCTAGAAACATTTTTTTTATGATTTTGTTCTGTGCGCTGTTCACAGGAATATTAAATATCATCTTTTTCGAAACTGCTCTTTTAGGAGCAAGCGGAATTGTTTTTATGATGATTTTGCTTGGCTCTTATGCAAATTTCCAGGAAGGCAAAATTCCCCTTACTTTATTGCTGGTTCTTGCAGTATTTTTAGGAAAAGAGATTATGTCAGGGTTGTTTGAAAAAGATAATATATCACAGTTCACCCATATTGCCGGTGGTGCGTTTGGTGGTTTCTTTGGTTATCGGCTTAATAGACAGTAAAAAGCAGCGGTGTTTTGCACCGCTGCTTTGGCTGTAGACAATTGACAAAAACCTCGTGGCTTTGCCCCAAACCCCACTTCTTTCTTAAAAGAAAGAAGCAAAGAATTTCAACAGCAATGCCCCAAGTGCGGCATTGCTAAAGCAAACCATTTGTCAACAATCGATCAGCGGTGTTTTGCACCGCTGCTTTTAATTATCAATCACCATTTGAATATATTCAAGCTTTTCATAACCCAAGCGCTTATACAAATCAATCGCTCTTATATTGTCTGCCTTAACTTCCAGTCTAAAACGTTTGAAGGATTTATACTCATTCTTCATGAACTTAAAAAACTCTTGGCCAATTCCTGCACCTCTAAATTTAGAGTCAATATATAGTTCCTCAACCAACAACACCATTCCACCGGCTTCGTTTGAATACATGAATGAAACCAAGCCATAACCGGCAATTTCCTTGTCTTTTTCAATTATTATAAGACGAAGGAACGGGTCTTTTTCCATTGCTTTTTCAAATGTTTGTTCCATAAATTTCTTATCAATAGCATGGCTAACTGCGTCCGAATTGTAGAAAGTTGTTACCATTGTCATAAATGCGTCCTTGTCATTAGGGAGTGCATCTCTAAACATAATATCACCTTAGTCCTAACTTCATATTTTTAAAGTTTTAGATTTAATATTTATTATGTACAAACATTTTAGTAGATACTATAGTTGTATAACTTATTTGCATTAAATAAATACAAAAATGCTGCCAAATAATTCATCTTGCAAAAGCAATTTTGAAATATTTGGCAGGTCATTAATCTAGGTCGTAATGGAATGTGGGCAAACCAGCAAAAAGATTGTCGTTAGCTTAGTGGAAACACAACTATTTCGGCAATGGCTTTCCGTTTCTAATTTGAATTTCAACAATACTTCCGCCGCTATACTTATCTCTTAGTCTTGGTTTTTCGATTTTTCCTGTTGGATTTCTTGGAACGTTATCAAAAATCACTTGTCTAGGTCTTTTATATTTGGGTAGCTTTGAGCAGAACTCCAAAATTTCTTCCTCGGAACAAACACAGTCCGGCTTAACCTCAATAACAGCAGCAGCAATTTCACCAAGTCTATGGTGTGGAATTCCGATTACAGCAACGTCTCTAATTTTCTCATGAGCCCTCATAAAGTCCTCAATCTGTACAGGATAAATATTTTCGCCTCCGGATATTATTACATCTTTTTTTCTGTCTACAAGATAAATAAAACCGTCCTCGTCCTCTCTCGCCATGTCACCTGTAAATAACCAACCGTCTTTTAATACCTCGTCTGTGGCTTCAGGGTTCTTGTAATAGCATTTCATTACTCCCGTACCATATAGTGCCAATTCTCCAACAGAACCTCGTGGTACTTCTATTCCGGTTTCATCAACAATTTTAGTTTTCCAGCTATATCCTGCAATCCCTATTGCGCCTACTTTATGTATGTTTTCAACACCCAAATGCACTGCTCCGGGGCCGGTTGATTCTGAAAGACCATAGTTTGTGTCATATTCATGGTTAGAGAAATAAGCTTTCCAGCGTCTAATAAGGCTTGGGGGTACGGGTTGTGCCCCAATATGCATAAGTCTCCAATTTTTTAAGTCGTAATCTTCAATTTTAATGTCTCCGCTGTCAAGGGCGTCTAAAATATCTTGTGCCCAAGGCACTAACAGCCAGACAATACTTGCTTTTTCATTTGATGCAGTTTCGATAATCCATTTTGGTGAAGTTCCTTTTAACAAGATTGCTTTACCACCTGTTAACAAACTGCCAAACCAGTGCATTTTAGCGCCTGTATGGTAAAGTGGTGGTATGCAAAGGAAAACATCGTCTTTTTGCTGAAAATGATGTTTTTGTTCTGTTATGCATGATGCAACAAGGCTTGCGTGTGTGTGTAATATAGCTTTTGGGAAGCCTGTTGTGCCTGAAGAATAGTAAATTGCTGCATCATCTTCATCGGTGATGCAAATTTCTGGTTCTTCAGAAGATGTTTTGTTCATTAGCATTTCCAAATCCTGTGCAAATGTCGGGCAATTAACACCCGCAAACAACAATGTGTTTACAAAACCCAAGTCATTTTTAATCTCTTCTATACGTTCAATAAATTCTGGCCCGAAAATAAGCATTGAAACATCTGCCAAATCCAGACAGTATTTAATTTCGTCTGATGTATATCTATAATTAAGGGGAACAACAATCGCCCCTGTCTTTAGTATTCCAAAGTAAATGGGCAACCATTCAATGCAGTTCATCAAAAGGATTGCAATCTTGTCACCTTTTTTTACGCCTTTATCCTTTAATAAATTTGCAATACAGTTAGCTTTTTCATTAAAAACTGTCCAAGTGATTTCTTTTCTATATCCGCTTTTATCTCCCGTTTCCACAAGGGCGAATTCTTTCCAAGACAGGTTTTCTTTTTTTTCGTTTTCTGGACTAACCTCTATAAGACTTATATCTGCGCCATAATCTTTTGCGTTACGTATAAGAAAATCAGTAATCGGCATTATCTAAACTCCTTTTAACTATTTATAGACTAAAAAAACACATAAAAAAAGCGCCCTTCAAAAGGACGAGCCAAACTCGTGTTACCACCTAATGTTCACGGTCTGCTCACACAAACCGCCTTAAAAAGTACATCACACAGCATATACTTTGCGCAATAACGAGCGCGACACCGTTGCATCCTACTAAGAAAATATTCCATTCAGTGCAATGCTAAAGGATGTATTCTCAATAAGTCCGCCAGCACCTCTCACCAACCGGTTGCTCTCTGTTTGGCTGAAAATATTGTTACTTGTTCCTTATCACAGCATTTTTCTGTTACAATTATAATAGTAATATAATAAAATGTCAACACAGTAAAAGCTGGCTAGGGCTTGGTTTTTTATAGCTATTGCTAATCAAATAATCAACTCTTCAAGCTTAACCCATAATTCATCTATGCCTTGTTTTAAAAGAGAAGAGAATGTAAAAACCTCTTCATTTTCGGTTAAATCCAAATCCGTTTTAATCATTTTTACATGCTTGCTAATTTGGCTTCTGTTTATCTTGTCTGATTTAGTGGCAACAACTAGGGTTGGGCAATTATAGTATCTTAGCCAGTTTAGCATTAATTTATCATTTTCATTTGGATTATGTCTAATATCCACAAGCAGTGCAACGGCTCTTAGCTCATCTCTGTCTCTTAGATAATCCTCTATCATTTTTCCCCATTTAGCTTTTTCATTTTTTGAGACATTAGCATAACCATATCCCGGAAGATCCACAAAATAAAACTTTTCCTCCAGATTATAGAAATTAATTGTTCTGGTCTTTCCCGGTTTAGAGCTTGTTCTTGCAAGCAGTTTACGTCCGGTTAGTCTGTTAATCAGCGAGGATTTTCCTACGTTGGAGCGTCCGGCAAAGGCTATTTCCGGCAGACCTGTATTAGGATAGCCCGATTTGTTGACAGCTAACTTTTCAATCCGCGCGTTGTTGATAATCATTTTTTTACTCCTTAATACATTAAAATATCCCTTAGCTTGATTCACTAACGGATTCATAATTATGATTCTTAGTCTGTTGGTTATATGGTATTACAAGCCATTTATTCAGCTTCTTATCAAATGTAATGATTATTTTATGTCTTATTTTCTAATGTCCTAATAATAAGGTGTCTACAAAATCAAGCTTTGTCATTTTGTATTCGTGAGTCCTTCCCATGAATCCTTAATCATTGTTATTATTATACACTATTTTTTAGCCAAAAGCTATTAAATTGCAAAGAGTAATCAAAAAAGAGCTTTCATCATCAGACGAAAACACTCCTCCAGAAATCTCTTAAACACTTCCCTTACTGTATTACCCCTAAATCCGCTCCATACCGAAAATAACGACGAACTTAGACAAAAAGATATTTTATTTATCGGAATTCTCGTAACGACTCATTATTTCCTGCATTTGCTTGCGTTTATACTCTGCAAGCTTTTCTTCTGGAAACGAAACAATAATACAATCTTTACATTGCCCTATGGAGTTCATTTCTACTTCATTTAAAATACAAGCAAACTCTTCATTGTAAATACAATATTCAAAAGCACATTTCATAACCTCACCCCGATTATAGTGTAATCCATATTGGATTATTCGTCAATACTACAATATGGATTATATATAATTGGCTTGAGGTGATTAGCGTGATATATTCTAATATACGAGCTTTAAGGGAAGATAAAGATTTAAGCCAAAAACAAATTGCTCAATTCTTAAACGTAAAGCAGGCAGCATATTCTAAATATGAATTAGGGCAACGAAATATGACACCTGAGATACTCATTAAACTTGCAATATTTCATAATACAAGTATTGATTATTTATTAGGACTAACAGATGAAAAAAAGCCATATAAAAGGATTCACTAATATGTTCGTAAGTTAGCCATTACCAATGGTACGGTTCTTCTGTTCAAATAAAAACGAACTTCCATAAGGCAATATTTTACTTGTCATAATCTCCGTCTTTATCAATGATTTCTTGTAATTGGTAGTTTTTATACTCATCAAGTTTTTCTTCTGAAATAACAACTGTTATGCAACTGTCACACATAGCTATACAGTTCAGATGTATTTCTTTTAAAACACAGCTGAACTTTTTGTTGTAAATACAATATTCGAATTCGCATTTTAATTCCTTCATTTTTCTCACCTAAAAAATGCTATGGTTCATTTTGAACCAAAAGTCAACAGCCCATTTTGAGACTTGTATAATAATTTTGAGGTGATTGAAATGATTGAAACAAGATTAATTGATTTAAGGGAAAAAAATAACTTGAAGCAAAAAGATGTTGCAAGAGCTTTAAATATTCCCACTCGTACTTATGGAAACTATGAAATGGGAAGTAGAA
>CAZTAY010000035.1:0-21410 GCA_964611655.1 uncultured Eubacteriales bacterium | reverse complement strand
AAGACTGTTAATGGCGAGGTTTCATCCTTTGTTTGGGATGGGTCTAATATTGCTGGGGAGAGTAAGGGTAGTGGATTCTTAAAAATTTATTAAAAACACGAACTACCATTTATCTTTAAAAGAGGCAAATACCGTAAAAAGGTACTTGAGTCTTTGCCTGAATGTAATATTACTAGTAGTATTAGGGATATTAAATTGTTCTTAAAGGATATCTAGGATATTTGTTGAAAGGACTGATTTTATGAATACTGATAATATAAAGGATTCTGTAATAAAATTTAAAAACTTTCCTGATGTTTTAAATATTAAAGAAATGTGTCAGCTTCTTAACATCAGTACAAAAACAGGTTATAAGATCATCAAGCAAGGTGGAATTAAGTGTTTTAAAATAGGCAGGGCATATAGAATACCTAAAAAAAATGTTTTTGAATACCTGAATTTAATCTGAATTACTTAAAAATACGAGAAAATAATCTAGTCGCCGACACTTATCATATGTTATAATTATTTTGATAAGTGAATTGGCTGCATATATTATTCAGGAGGATGATTTTATGGTAGCCGGTTCTTTGCAAGAAAAGAATAACAAGTTTTATATAGTTTTAAATTATAAGGATTCAAAAGGTAAATCAGTTAGCAAGTGGATTGCAACAGGCCTTGCAGTTAAAGGGAATAAGAAGTTAGCGGAAGAAATGTTGATTGAGGCTAGGCAGAATTTCGTTATTGAAGAAGAGCCTATTAAGAATATCCTTTTTTCTGACTACATTGTAAAATGGCTTGAGAGTATTAAAAGGACTATTCAAATTACAACATATTCTGCTTATTACAGAACCATTAACGATAAGATAAAGCCTTATTTTCAGGAAAAGGGCATTCTTCTAAGTAATTTAACTGAGAAGGATATCCATGAGTATTATAATTATTGTTTTGAACAAGGCTTAAAAACTGTTACTGTGCTTAAGCATCATGCTAATATAAGAAAAGCAGTTGCACAAGCAGTTGAAGATGAAATTTTAAATCCTATTATTTTAACTAAGCTAAAACGACCCATTAAACCCAAAGAAGAGAACTTTAAAGCAAATTTTTTGAATATTAAAGAGTTAAATATGCTTTTTAAAAGCCAAGGGTGATCCTATTGAGGTTATAATAAAGCTTGCTGCTTTTTATGGTTTAAGGCGTGGGGAGGTGCTTGGTTTGAAATGGGAGGCTATTGACTTTGACAACAAAACAATCACTATAATGCGAACAGTAGCTCAATGCGTTTTAAACGGTAAATATACCGTTGTAAAAAAAGAAACTACAAAAAATAAAGCGAGTATGAGAACTTTTCCTTTAGATGATGAATTTGAAGAATGTTTTAAGGAAATGAAACAGGCACAACTGGAGAATAAGAAACTATATGGTAAAAGCTATTCTAAGGAATTTGTGGGATATGTTTTTGTAAACGAACTTGGGCAGTTAATTAATCCGGATTATATTTCTAAGCATTTTAGAGCTATTATTGAAAAGAATAATCTTAAGCCTATCAGATTCCACGATTTAAGACATACTTGTGCCAGTTTGTTATTAGCTAATAATGTAGCTTTAAAGGATATTCAAGAATATCTAGGACATGCTCACTTTTCAACTACAGCAGATATTTATGGTCATATAGATTATAAGTCTAAAATTACGTCTGCTAAAACCATGAAAAATATAGGGTTAAAGTTGAATTAAGGCTTAATATTTTTTCTTTGAAAAAGTTAGAAATAAAAAGCTCATTAAAACCAGTAAAATAGGCACTTTCGGTAAAATGAAAAAAAGCTTTGCGTTAGAAAAACGAAAAGCTTCTTTTCTGAAAGCGTGCGGTTGACAGGACTTGAACCTGCACGGCATTGCTGCCACAAGATCCTTAGTCTTGCGCGTATACCAATTCCGCCACAACCGCTTATAGAACTAAATGTTAGAAATTTACATTGTAGTTTGTCCATGGACAACGAAGATAATTATAAAACAAATATTCCAAATTGTCAATAGCAAATCTATTGTAATTGATATAATTCAAAGTCATTATTTTATATTATAAACATATTTCTTTCCTGGTACTACTTCTTCTCTGACAACCAAGTTGTCATATGCAAGATAATCAAGATGCGCAAGCGTTTCGCCTACTGCAAACCATTTTTGACTGTCCGGAAAAGCTTCCCAGCCTTTACCCCTCATATTCCATTTCATTTTGCCAGCTATTTCGTAAGCAGTTAAATCTTTTTCTTTTTCTAAGACATTAACAGTATCACTTAGCCTGTTTTTATGGTGAGTAAATAATTGCTCTATACGCTCGTACATATCCATTGGTACATTTCTATGAGCTGGCAAAGGTGTCTTGACGCTCAGTTTTTTGACCTTTTCAAGACTGTCTAAATAGTCACGTAAAGAGTCTCCAACTCCTACCCAATTAGTTATGTTTGGTGTAATATCAAAAAGTACATGATCCCCTAAAAATAAAACCTTTTCAGATTCAATATATAAACACATATGACCGGGAGTGTGACCGGGGGTGTAAATAGCTCTAAATTCAAGTCCGTCTATGCTAAACGTATCATTGTCGTTTAATAATTCTGCATCGAAAACTCTTTCAGGTGCATAAATCCTTGCAGGATTCATTTTTCTTAGTTCATATACCTTTTCTTCAGGAAAGCTTTCTAATATAAATTTTTCTTCTACTTCATCCCATTTAGTTTTAAGCGCTTCACCTTTAACATAATCATAGTCCGCAGGATGTAAATAAACTTTAGTATCCTCACCCTTTAGTTTTGGAACAAGGCCAATATGATCAGAATGAAAGTGAGTTGCGTATATATCCGTATTAACATCCGGAGAAACACCCAGCTCCTTCAATCCGGCTAATAACGCTTCATGACATTCAGGCATGTTAAAGCCTGTGTCAATGATTAGGTTTCGTGAAGAAGATTTTATAACATATGAATTTAAGTTTTTAAGTGGGTTTCCTGGCAACGGTACATGAATAAGGTATATGTCAGGGTCTTTAAATATTTTTTCTACCACGTTAAAAATCCTCTCTAATTCTATTTAAAATGTAAGAAAAGGCGGGCTTAATTAAAAACCCGCCTAGAAATAATTTAAGAAAATTATCTAGCTTTTTTGCTGAAAAGAAGGTTACCAATAACTGTTCTTTGAACTTGGTTTGTTCCTTCGTAAATCTTTGTGATTCTAACATCTCTGAAAAGTTTTTCCATTGGATAGTCTTTCATGAAACCATATCCGCCATGTACTTGAAGTCCCATGTCACAAGCTTCACAACCAGCTTCACTACCAACAGCTTTAGCGATAGCTGATTCGTATGAGTGAGGAAGTCCTCTGTCGATAAGATCAGCAGCATGGTAAACCATTTGACGAGCTGTTTCAAGTTTGATAGCCATTTCTGTAACTAATGCACGAACTGCAGGAAGTTTAGAAATTGGTTTTCCAAATTGAACTCTAACGTCAGCATACTTGAGTGATTCTTCGAGAGCTCTTTGACCAACACCAACACCATGAGCACCGATACTTGGTCTTGAAGCATCAAGAGTCTTCATGAAGATAGCAAAACCTTTACCTTCTTCACCAAGTCTGTTTGAAGCAGGGATTCTAACATTATCAAAGATAACGTCAGTTGTGTTTGATAATCTGATACCAAGTTTGTCTTCTTCTTTACCGATAGAAACGCCTGGTCTATCTCTTTCTACGATGAAACCTGTAAGACCTTTAACACCTAATTCAGGATTCATTTGAGCAAGAACTGAGTAGATTCCAGCATGTCCGCCGTTTGTGATAAAGCATTTTCTACCATTGATGATGTAGTCGTCGCCATCTCTTTTAGCTGTTGTTTTCATAGCGCCAGCATCTGAACCAGCTTCTGGCTCTGTAAGACAGAATCCAGCATATTTCTTTTCAACAAGAGTTTCGAACCAAAGTTTTAATTGGTCTTCTGTTCCGCCGATAAGAACTGGTAAAGAAGCAAGTGTTGAAGCTCCCATGTTGTTACAAACGCCAAGGTCACCACGAGCAAGTTCTTCAAGAGCTACAGTGAAAGCAAGTTTACCCATTCCGCCGCCGCCGTATTTTTCAGGACCGCAGATAACGTTTAATCCCATACCAAGAGCGATTTCGTCGATTTCATAAGGATATTTATGTTCCTTTTCATATGTAGCTACCTTAGGAATAACCTCCTTGTCAACGAAGTCTCTAATCATTTGTTGCAATGCTACTACTTCTTCAGGTAATTGCATTTTTATTTCCTCCTTTAGGTTTTTGTTTGTAATATAATATTTAATATTATACTCAAGTCACAGAAAATTATTTTCAGGCACTCACATATATTTATAGCAATTATTGTGCTAAACGTCAATACCCAAAAATGACTGAAAATTGGCATTAATATTCTAAATTTTACTGCTGCTACTGTCGTAAGCAGCAGCAGTTTAAAAATTAGTTAGTTTTTAAAGCCTTAATTTCATTAACTAGTGCAGGAACAACATCAAAGAGGTTTCCAACAATAGCATAATCAGCATGATCTAAGATTGGAGCGTTTTTGTCTTTATTGATAGCAATGATAATATCCGAACCTGACATACCAGCTAAATGCTGGATAGCGCCAGAGATACCAACTGCAATGTAAATTCTTGGACCTACAGTTTTGCCTGTTTGTCCTACCTGATGTGCATGAGGAATCCAACCAGCATCAACTGCAGCTCTTGAAGAACCAACAGTTGCGCCTAAAGCCTCTGCTAAATCTCTAATGTAAGAGAAGTTTTCAGCCTTTCCAAGTCCTCTACCACCAGAAACGATGATTTCAGCTTCTTCAAGGTTAACAATTTCATGACCAATTTCGCTAATAGTTTTAACGATCTTGGTTCTGATTTTTGACATAGGAACATGGAAATCAACCTTAACCATTTCAGGTTCTTTAACTGTTTCAGGTTTTGCTTTCTTGAATACGCCAGGGCGTACTGTTCCGATTTCAGGTCTTGTATCTGGGCAGTAAATTGTTGCCATAAGGTTACCGCCAAACGCAGGTCTGGTCCATGCAACGCTTCTAGCTTCAGTATCATAATCAAGTTTTGTACAGTCAGCAGTTAAACCTGTCTTAATACGGCAAGCTATACGAGGACCTAAGTCACGACCGTTATTTGTTGCACCGATTAAGATTACGGATGGTTTGTTGTCTTCAATAAGTTTAACCATTGCATCTGTGTAAGCATCTGTTGAATATGAAGCATATTCTTCGCCTTCGATAACAATAATCTTATCTGCGCCGTATTCTTTAGCAGAATTAACAGCCGGCTCAATTTTGTCACCGATAACAACAGCAACTAACGCTTGACCCATGTCTGTAGCCATTCTACGACCAGGGTTAAGCAATTCTATACCAACAGGCTTTGCATGGCCTTTGCTTGTTTCAATAACTACCCACAAATCTTTGTACTCGCTAAACTTTTCCATCAATCTGTCACCTACACTTCCTTAAATGAGGCCTTCATCAGCAAGTAAACGTGCAAGTTTAGCCGCTGATTCTGCGCCTGTAGATTCTGCAATACGTACACCATTCTTTGTAATCTTAGGAGTAAAGGTTTTCTTAACTTTTGTTGGAGAACCTTTAAGTCCGATTCTTGTTTGATCTAATTGAACTTTTTCTGAATTAAGTGTTTCGATTTCAGCAGCATGAGCTTTTAATCTAGCACTAATAGAAGCAATTCTAGTGTCAAAGCTTGGTTTAGTAACCGTAACAACAGCAGGAATAGAAGTTTCGATTATGTCATAACCTTCGTCTGACTCTCTCTTAACTTGGATATTGCCATTGTCAACTTCGATATCTACAGCATAGGTAACTTGTGGATAATCAAGCCATTCAGCCATTTCAGGTCCTACCTGAGCGGTATCACCGTCGATTGCTTGTTTTCCGCAGAAAATTAAATCAAATTTACCTTCTTTAGCTTCAATTACAGGAAGGGCATTTGAAAGTATATAACTTGTTGCTAACGTATCGGAACCACCGAATACTCTGTCACTTACTAAGTAAGCAGCGTCCCCGCCTTTTGATAAACATGTTCTTAAAGCATCTTTAGCTTGCTCAGGACCCATTGATACAACGACAACCTTGCCGCCTTCTTTGTCTTTAAGTCTTGCAGCTAATTCAAGAGCATATGCATCATAGGTATTAACAATACTAGGTACGCCTGCGCGGATTAATGTATTTGTTACCGGATCAATCTTGATTTCAGTAGTGTCCGGTACCTGTTTCACACACACCAATATATTCATGAAATCCATCCTTTATGCAAATATTGATTATATTCAACTAATACTATCATTATCTGATAATATTCACCATTTTTTACTAAAAAATTCTTTTAAAAGCTTCAATCAAATCCTAAGTGGATTTACTTAAAACTATCTTATACTAACAAGTCATCAGTGCCAAGAATGTATCCAGCAGTGATTACACGTTGCACATCAGAAACACCTTCGATGTTTGGAGCAATAAGAGCGTCTCTCATATAACGTTCAACATCATATTCCTCTGCAACGCTGTATGGGCCAAGCACTTTCATAGCAAGTGAGTTACACTCTACTGATAAGTCTGATACATACGCTTTAACCATACCAACCCAAGCTTTCATTCTGTCAAGGTTTGATCTGTCCATAGTGATTTCTGCAAGTTTATATGTCATTAAACGAGCAGTTTCAACCATAGTTGCAATTTGAACAATCTTAGTTTGGATTGTTGGGAATTTAGAAATTGGTTTGCCTCTATGCATTTTTTCTTTAGCATATCTAACTGCTCTTTCGTATGAAGCGATCATTGTTCCTAAGAATAATGAACACATACAAACTTTACTATGAGCAATTGTTCCAAGAAGGATGTTAAAGCCTTGACCTTCTTTGCCTACCATTGAGTTAGCAGGAATTTTCATTTCGTCCATGAAAATATCATAAACAGGGCTTCCTTTGATACCAATAACATCCCAAGGAGTTGAAAGAGAATATCCTTCTAAGAATTTGTCAAAAACAAACGCTGAGATATCACCAGTTTCTACATTTTTTGCATAGAGAAGTATTGGACCTTCATAACCTGCATTTGTAATGAATCTTTTTGTACCATTAAGTACATAGTTGTCGCCTTCAACTCTGTAAGTTGTTGTAACCTGTTTAGGGTCTGATCCTGTGTCAGGCTCTGTAAACGCAAATGAACCTCTAGTTTCTGCTGACATACCTTCTACAAGGTATTTTTGTTTTTGTTCTTCACTGCCGTAATATCTAATTCCTTCAAGGAACATACAGTGAACTACTAAGGTCATTGTTACACTTGAAGACACTCTTCCAAGCTCTTCAAAAGCAATTGCTTGCTCGATGTAAGAAAGGCCAAGTCCGCCATATTCCTTTGGGAAAGGAATTCTTACGATATCAGCCGCTGCAATCTCTTTTACAAGATCAGCAGGCACGCTTCTTTTTTCTTCAAACTCATGAACTCTTTCTGCAAAGAGCTTTGTAGCGACCTCTCTAGCCGCTTCTTTGATGATTTTTTGGGTTTCATTCAGCTTAAATTCCATAAGTTCTACATTTCCCTCCTTATATTTTCCAGTGAAAACAGGACTCTTAAGATTTGATTTTCTGCTCTTTAGTACTGTAATGATAGCTTTTTAGGGCATAAAATTACTTTATAACTCAATCATATAACTAATTAGCTATATGTATAGAATCCTCTTCCATTCTTTCTGCCGTAATGACCAGCTCTTACAAGCTTAACCAATAAAGGACATGGTCTGTATTTACTGTCACCGGTTTCTTCGAATAGTGTTCTGAAAATTGATAATAATGTATCCAAACCAATTAAGTCCGCAAGTGCAAGTGGGCCCATTGGATGATTTACGCCAAGTACCATTCCCTTGTCGATATCCTCTTTAGTAGCTATGCCTTCCATTAATACGTACATAGCTTCATTGAGCATAGGAATCAAAATTCTGTTTACACAGAAAAGAGGAGATTCTTCAACGGTGATAAGTTCTTTGCCAATTCTTGTACCAAGTTCCATAGTTGTTTGGTATGTTTCTTCGGAAGTATTGTAAGCACGAATAACTTCAAGAAGCTTCATAGCAGGTACAGGATTAAAGAAATGCGCTCCAATAAACTTGTCGCTACGGTTTGTTGCTGCCGCAATCTCCGTAATACTTAAACCTGAAGTATTTGTTGCAAAGATACAAGATGGTTTACAAATTGAATCAAGCTTTGTATACAGATCTTTTTTAATCTGCATATTTTCAATGATTGCTTCAAATGTGTAATCAACGTCAGCTAAGTCTTGAACATTTGAGGTTGTGCTGATTAAAGAAATAACTTCGTTCTTTGAATCTTCTGTTCTTTTGCCTTTTTGTACTTCTCTTTCCAAATTCTTTTTAATTGAATCAAATCCACGTTCAACAGATTTCTCTGAAACGTCGTAGAATACAACAGGGATGTTCGCGCTAGCAACTACCTGAGCAATACCGCTGCCCATTAGTCCACTGCCGATAACTCCAACCTTAGTTACTGTACTCAAGCTTTCCATCTCCTTAAATCGTCGTTTAGGCCTGTGCATACATATGCGTAGCGTAGTTTAGTTAAGTCTTTCAACTACTGTTGCCATTGCAGGACCGCCGCCGGCGCAAAGTGAAGCACAACCATATTTTTCGTTTCTGCGTTTAAGTTCGTAATAAGCTGCAATTATGATTCTAAGACCAGTCATTCCAACAGGGTGACCAAGAGCTATACCTGAACCATTAGCGTTAACCTTATCTGACGGAATATTAAGACCTTTAATACAAGGTGCTACTTGAGCAGCAAAAGCTTCGTTAATTTCAAAGTAGTTAATATCCTCTACTTTAAGTCCAGCTTTTTTAACTGCTTTAGGTATTGCAAACAGAGGACCTTCGCCCATAACTTCTGGCTCAACACCAAAGCTTTCAGCAGCAAGAATTTTCATAAGAGGCTTAATGCCTAGCTCTTCAGCTTTTTTAGCAGACATAATAACCGCTGCACAAGCACCGTCGTTTACGCCTGAAGCATTTCCAGCTGTAACAGAACCATCTTTCTTAAATGCTGGTTTCATGCCTTGTAATGTTTCGAATGAAGTTGGTTTTGGACGTTCGTCTGTATCAATTACTACAGTGCCTTTTCTAGTTTTAACTTCAACTGGAACAATTTCTTCCTTAAAAGTACCGTTAGCAATTGCTTTTAAAGCTCTTTCATAGCTTTGTGCAGCTATTTTATCTTGTTCTTCTCTTGTAATTCCATATTTTTCAGCAACATTTTCAGCAGTACCCATCATTGAATGACCATAGATTGCACATGTAAGAGCATCTTTTTGCATAGCATCTAAAACAGAGCTATCGCCCATTCTAAGGCCTTTTCTTGCATCCATAAGAAGGTATGGTACATTTGACATGCTTTCCATTCCGCTTACTAAGATTGCGTCAACTTGACCAACCATAATTTGATGTGCTGAAACTTCAAGTGCTTTCATACTAGAAACGCATTGCTGATCAATTGTAACAGCTCCGCCTTCTTTTGGTAATCCTAATCTAAGCTGCAGTTGTCTCGCTGGGTTTCCGCCTAAACCTTGTTTAAGCACTACTCCCATATTAACCGCTTCGATATACTCCGGTTTAAGTCCAGATCTTTCAATAGCGGCACGTGCAGAAACTTCTGCAAGGTCTAACGCGCTTACTGCGGAAAGCGCACCTTGGAAATTTCCGATTGGTGTTCTAGCCATTCCAACGACAACTACATCGTTTAATGCGTTGCAGCTCATATACTTCCTCCCCAAATTTTATTTACAATTAAGGCATAATATGTAAGGTCAATTTGTACCTATAATCATTTATGCATATTTATTATCAAAGAGCTCATTAACCGAAAATTCAAATTTAAACTTCTATGTAGAATGATGTTTTCTATTAATCAGCGCTTTAAGTAATAAAGCATATAGAATACATAACAAAGCTTACATTCGGAGATCATGCTAGAACAGTAATTTGCATTTGCATGATCTCCTCATGCATTATACATAATCAAGTTTAAAATGATTATTTATTTTTTTCTTTAATTTCTTTAGCAACTTTAGTAAACGCTGGAACAATCTGACGAAGGTCACCAACAACGCCAAAGTCTGCTACTTTGAAGATAGGAGCATCTTCATCTGTGTTGATTGCTACAACTATCTTAGATTCTGACATACCAGCGAGATGTTGAATAGCGCCAGATACACCACAAGCTACATAAAGGCTAGGTTGAACTTTTTTACCTGTTTGACCTACTTGGTGGTTATGTGAAATCCAGTCAGCATCAACTGCTGCTCTTGAAGCACCAACTGTAGCGCCTAAAACTTCAGCAAGTTCTTTAACGATTGAGAAGTTTTCAGCGTTTCCAAGACCTCTACCACCTGTTACGATGATATCAGCGGTTTCAAGATCAACTGTTTCGCCAGCTTTTGATTCAATAACTTCAACAACTTTAGTTCTGATAGCATCAGCAGCGATTTCAATTTTTTCTTCGATGATGTTGCCTGTGCGAGCTTCATCAGCAGGCAATTTCTTAAATACACCAGCTCTTACTGTAGCCATTTGAGGACGAGCGTCAGGGATAGCTACTGTTGCAGCCCATGATCCGTTGAATGATGAACGTGTTCCAACGATATATCCTTTAGGATCAAGTTCGAATGCAGTAATATCAGCCATAAGTCCTGTGTTTAATCTGCAAGCGATTCTAGGAGCGATATCTCTACCGTTGTTTGAAGCACCAACAAGGATTGCTGCTGGTTTATATTTTTCAACAAGTTTTTCCATTACATGTGCATATCCATCTGTTGAATAAACATCATAAGCTGCATCTTCAACAACGATTACTTCGTCTGCACCAAATGTAATTGCTTGATTAGCTGCGTCTTTAGCTTGTTTACCGATAATAACAGCAACAAGTTTTTCTCCAGCGCTTTCAGCAAGCTTCTTAGCTGGAGCTAAAAGCTCAAGGCTTACACCTTTTGGCTTGCCATCTGTCAATTCGACATATACCCAAAAGTTTTTATAATCCGACATCTTAACCTTCCTCCTGCTCTTCTTATATGATGTTTCTGTCATTAAGCAATGCGCCAAGTTGTTCTGCTGCTTCTTCAGGTGTTTCCGCTTTAATGATAATACCCTCTTTCTTACGTTCAGGTTTGTATGAAGTAAGAACTTTTACAAGGGATCCGCTAAGACCTGCATCGTCAGCACCAACACCGATATCGGAAGCACCAATAACGTTGATTTTTGCTTTTAATGAAGCAAGTTTAGACTTAATGTTAGGGAATCTTGGTTCATATTCTGTTTTTGAAACTGTTAAGAGAACAGGAGCACTAACCTCTACTACTTCATGAGCATCATTGTTTTCTCTTGTTGCTTTTACAGTTGTACCATCAACATTGATATCGGTAACAAAAGTTATTTGAGGTAAGCCTAAACGTTCTGCTACTTCTGGACCAACTTGTCCTGTATAACCGTCAGTTGCTTCCTTACCACAGAAAATAATATCAAATTTACCTTCAGCAGCTTCGATATGAGCAATTGCTTTAGAAAGAACATAGCTTGTTGCATATGAGTCAGAGCCAGCAAATGCATCGTCTGTAAGTTGGTATAATTTATCAGCGCCAACAGAAGCAGCTTCTTGAAGTGCGCTCTTAACTTGAGCAGGACCCATTGTAAGTACAGTAACTGTACCGCCTGAAGCTTCTTTTAAACGAACTGCCATTTCTAATGCATTTTCGTCAAAGGAGTTTTTCATTACAGGAACTCCCTCACGAACAACTGTTAAAGTCTCTGCATTCATTTGAGCTTCTGTTTCATCAAGGTTGGGTATTTGCTTGAGACATACTAGAACATTCATTACTACTCTCCTACCTAATTAATTATTTACGCCCCATAAAACAACTGCCCAATATTTTATGGGCCATATTCCGCAAACACGCAGGAGCGTAACAATGCGAATGTTTGCGGAATAATTAACTTTTTGATTATAGTTTTAAATCTTTAGATCTTTATATATTAGTTTCTGCAAAGGTAAGAACCAGCGATTACTCTTTGGATATCTGATTGTCCTTCTACGTGAGGTCCTAAGAGAGCGTCTCTTAAGAATCTTTCAATGTTGTATTCTTTCATTACGCCGTAAGCGCTTTCAAGGTTCATACACATTGTGATAACTTCGATTGCAAGGTCAGAAACGTGAGCTTTTGTAAGAGCTGAACGGTGTGCATACCATTGCATATCAGCAGGTTTTCTTGATTCTTCAGCAAATTTAGCATCTTCAGCTGTTTTGTAAACTAAATAACGTGAGCTTTCGATTTTAGCAGCGATATTAGCAACCTTAAGCTGGATAGCTTGGAATTTACCGATTGATGAACCTCTGTGCATTTTTTCTTTAACATACTTAAGAGCTTGGTCAAATGCGCCGCCCATAAGTCCAAGAGAAAGAGCACTGAATCCAAGTTTACCAAATGAAGTTGTTTGAAGAAGATGTGTGTAACCATCGCCAATGTTTCCAACGATTGCGCTTTCTGGAACTTCAACGTTATCAAGGAAGATGTCATAAACAGGGCTTCCAAGAAGAGTTACTTTTTCCCAAGGAGTTGAGATTGAGTAGCCTTCACAGAATTTTGGAACGATGAATGTAGTACAAGTGTCTTTTCCTTCATCTCTAGCCATCATTACAAGTGGGCCTTCATAAGAAGCGTTAGAAATGAAACGTTTTACACCATTGATAATGTATTTGTCGCCAACTTTTTTAGCGATTGTAGTAAGCTGTTTAGGGTCAGAACCTGTGCCTGGCTCAGTGAAAGCAAATGAACCTCTGTATTTGCCTTCCATGGTTCCGCCTATGTATTCTTTCTTTTGCTCTTCAGAACCAAACAAGTTAATGCACTCAAGTGCTAACATATCTATTAAAAGAACACATGCAGCACTACCGGAAACTTTTGCAAGTTGTTCTACAGTAAGAACCATAGCGTCATGTCCAATTCCAAGTCCGCCGTATTCTTCAGCGAAAGAAAGACCAGCAAATCCCATCTCTACCATCTTTGCATGGATATCTTTTGGGAAGTTTCCAACCACTTCCATATCTTCGATTCTGTCAGCCAAGAATTTTTCAGCAAATTCTTTAGCTTGCACTTGCATAGCCTCTTGAATATCATCCAACTTAAAATCCATACTACAATAACCTCCTAATATTTTTTTTGCGTATTATTTCCATACGCTATACAATAAGTAACAGGGACACCCCTTCACTCTACAATGTAACATTATGCATCCTTTTAGGGTATTCTGTCAACAGTTGTCTTAAAATACTATAAAATCTTGGATGCAATTTATGTAAATCTAAAGTGATAACACAACAAATTGCCTATATAAAGGCAAATAAATAGGATCTCGTTAATTTTAAAGTTCACATAAAACTATTTTTTTTAATTAAGACTAATATAAGGCCATGTAAAAAGCTGGAAGTTAATCGACAATTATACATCCACTTTTTTCAAGCAATTATACGTAGTATTCATGTGGATTATTAAAAAAAACAGGACTTGATACAATAAATTTTGCTACAGCGTGCTCTCTAATTGTAATAAAGCAAAATTCATGCTAAACGAGGAGAGTCAAAAATTCAAGGATACACTATGTCGATTTAGGAATCAATAAAAACATTGTTTGTTCAATATACATAACAAAAAGCGCCTTAATCGCACAAATTCAAAACAGAACGAAGTAGTCACCGGCTTCTAAATAATGTAGTCAATATTTACATAGTTATCACGCATTGCCATATCGTATCTTTCATTTTGACATGTTTATAATCATAAATGCAAATCAACAAAAGCTTTTGAATATAATCTGTTTGCATATATGATTAAATAAATTCTGAATATAAAACCAATAATATTATGCAATTCTCCCTATAGCGAGTTGCTTTGATATAGAGTACCTAAAGAGGAAGCAACCCTTAGGCAATTACACTTAATTATATATAAAAAAGTGTCTGTAAAAAGTGGAATTGCTATAGTTAATGATATCGGTTGTTTTGATATTTCTATTATACCATAAATTTTGTATCAATCAATAGAAAGTTTTGCTTACTCAATATACAATTTTTGCATATGAACTTAACTGCTATATTTCTTATTGTACACTTTACGGAACAACTTTACAATAGGGAAAACCTATGTTAATATTATACGGTATTTAAAACTAGATAGTCTATGATAAATTGAAATAATTAATTGAATTTTTCTCTCTGACATTGGGGGTGTTATATTTGAAAATGCTTAATATAGATGATATAGCCTTAAAACTTCCTGTTATACAAGGGGGTATGGGCATAGGTGTCAGTCTTTCATCATTAGCCGGAGCTGTGTCTTTAAACGGTGGGTTAGGAGTTATTTCGGCTGCACAGCCTGGATTTAAAGAGCCTGATTTTTTTGAAAACCCTTTAAAAGCCAACCTAAGAGCTTTAAAAGAGCATATAAGAATTGCTAAGGAAATCTCAAATAATGCTCCAATTGGCGTAAACATCATGGTTGCAATGAATAACTACACGGAATACGTTAAATCGGCGGTTGAGGGAAATGCTGATGTTATTATTTCAGGAGCAGGATTGCCGGTAAATTTGCCGGAACTAGTTGGACGTTCTAAGACTAAGATCGCACCTATTATATCCAGTTTAAAAGCAGGTAGCGTTTTGCTAAAGCTTTGGGACAGGCGATATTCAAGGACTGCCGACATGGTTGTGGTTGAAGGTCCATTGGCAGGGGGGCATCTTGGATTTACAAATCAAGAGTTAGATAATCCTCCGAACATGGAAATAGTTTTAACCGAAATTAAAAAGCTTATTAAGCAGTACGAAGATAAATATATGAAAAAAATTCCTTTAGTGTTTGCTGGTGGTGTGTTTACCAGAGAAGATGTAAAGCATTTAATAGAAGACATAGGCGTTGACGGGGTTCAAGTCTCAACTAAGTTTGTTACTACCAATGAATGTGATGCTCATATCAATTTTAAGAATGCATACATTGATTCCTCCGAATCTGATATTGTCGTTGTAAAAAGCCCAGTAGGAATGCCTGGCAGAGCTATTAGGAACAATTTTATAAAACGTGTAGAGCTAGAAAATGAAAAAATTACTCATTGTTATGGTTGCCTTCACACATGCGACCCTAAAACAATACCTTATTGTATATCACAGGCACTCATAAACGCTGCTAAAGGTGATACTGATAACGGATTGATTTTTTGTGGTTCTAATGCATATAAATTAAATGAAATTACGACTGTCAAGGACGTTTTGACTGACTTAGTTTAGTTTAAAAAAGTTCGATATTGATTTTTTCAATATCGAACTTTTTTTTGTACACTGGGATCTTTCATTTATTGAATTAGATGTGGCCTGTTAAATCTATAGACTAATAAGAAATGATTGTTTTGGTTCTTTATCAGGCTATTTTCTGCATTTAATATGTTAAGCTCTGCCATATCCAATTGTAATTTTGTTGCACCACCAGTATTATATTTTGCCAAAGTAACTTCATAGTCTTTTTTTGCTTGGGTTATAGATATACTGTTATTAACTATATTTGTCTCTAACTGTTTAATGCTTCCGTAGGTTGTTCTAATCTTTTTTTCTACAGAGTCTTTTGCATCAGTTAATTTTCTGTTTGCCTCTGCTAATGTGTTTTGTTTTGATTCATAAGATTCCATATAAGAACCTGCGGTCATACCGTAAATATTTAAGTTATACTGCGCAAGAGAGACTTCGTTTTCAGCAAGTTTAACTAACGGGTCAGAAGCTTTTCTACTGGCAATATAACCCTCAAGCTTTTGATCTTCCAATGGCTCGTATTCGTATTCAAAAGTAACATTATATCTTGAATCTGGATCATTGCCAATTAAATGGTTTAAAGTAACAAATTCAATTTCTAAGCCTTGTTCTAGCATAGATTTTTGATCATTGAGGCTATCAAGCTCCAATTTCGCATTTTCCAATGTATAATCACTTGTCATACCCAAATTCTTTGAGATAGTCAATTGATCAAAAGATTGTTTTTTAAGCGCAATGGTTTTGTCTAACAAAGCAATATCATTTTGTGATTCATTAATTGTTTTAAAACTATTATATATTATTAACTTTATACTATCTTCTTGTATCTCTTTATTATAAGGCAAGTCTTCCAATGTCTTATTTAATGATCTTACAGTACTTGAGTTTTCTCTAATTGAATCTGGATAATAAGTACTGTTGTTAGGGGGATTGGTTACTAAATTACCAAAGTTCTTGTTTAACCTATCCCTTTCCTTTTCAATTAAATTCAGTGTAGCATTTAATGACTTTAATTGAGAATTTCTCTTGGTTGCCTTTTCAATTGCTTGGTCAATTAACAGATCATTTTCATATTGAATTGTTTCTAAATTTGAAATATTAATGTTTTCATCTTTGTTTACTGTGTTAATGTTCAAGATCTGATCCGTTTTTGACCATTGAACTTGGGTTTTCTTGTCTATAGCCAGCTCGACAAGGTTTAAAGGCACATAAGCCGTATTTTTTATAATTTTTGGGGCTGTTGATAATGCAATTTTGCTGTTATTCAAATATGCAAAGTTTGAGCCCATTTCTAATTTAATGACATTGTTATCGTTTTTGATAATTAGGTTTTTATTTTCCCATTCCAGGCTGTAACCAAGTTTCTCAAACACATCTCTGGCAGGTATTAGCACACGGTAGTTTTCCTCTAAAATTTCATTTGATAGATCATATTTATTTTCGTCTATATGCATTTTAGGCAATGCATAAACTCCTAAAGTTTGAACAGCCAATGATAATGCAAGTACAGTTAAACCAAAAGTAAACTGTTTTTTCATAATTTACCTCCAAAGGATATTGCTTAAATAAACTCTAATGCATATAAAAGAGCAAAGCGTATATGACTGTGCATGGTCATGTAACTATAGCTACGCATCAGCGCTTATTTAATATTAAGTGAGTTCGACTAAATTAGCTTTATCAATATCAAACTCACTTAGTTAATTGAACCTATAAAAATTGCAACAACTTACACATTACTTTAGCCTTGTTTTCTAAACTGTTTCAATTTTGTCTAACTCACGTTAAGGCTGATAGTTTACATAGAATACATAATTAATTGGTACAGGTTTCATTTCTTTATCAAGTAATTTTACATTTGTCTCAAATCTTATATCCGCCTCCTCTTTTGCAATGCCGCGGAATCTAATTAGTCCCCTTAGGTCTTTGCCGTTATATATAGGATCCTCAAGATCGTAATCAATTCTTCTTGGGTCAGCTTCGTATGCTAAATAGTCTTTTCCGTTAACAGTTAATTTTGATGATATATGATCAAGACTAACTCTGCCTCCACTACGATTTTCAAGTTTAAAGGAAACTTCTGTGTAGTTGTCAAATACGTAAATATTTTCTATCATAAATCTTACATTTTCTTTTGTCATTGCAACTGGCATTTCTTTATACGTAATTGTAGGTTCTTTTGTCTGTTCTTCTTCTTCAGGTTCTTCTTTGTCGACGGTTGGTTCAGGTTCTTTTTCTATATAAACAATTTCTTTTTCAGGTTCAGGCATTGTAAACGTAGCAACCCTTGCCGTCTCATTCCAATCAACCTTTGCACCAAGAGATTCACCTACAAATCTTGCAGGCAAATATATTCTGTTTTCAAATAGAATTGCGCCTTGCTCAGCAGGCGGTGTTTTAAATTCAGCTCCAAATTTTAAGCCAATGTCGTTGTTTAAGAATGCCGTAATTTGATTAGAGCTTGCATATGCCGCACCACCAACACCAATCATTATTCCAGTAATTAGCCCTAGAAATAAGTATCTTTTTTTATTCATAATCATAATAATCCTTTCTATAATTTTTTCTTTTAAATGCATAAAAACTCCTTACGGAGTTTTTATGCTGTATATAAATATTTAATTTATATTAGTTAAAAGTAGCTGTTCTTGTAGCTTCATCCCAACCAACGTTTACGCCGAGGATTAGCTCACCAAGAACTCTTAAAGGTACCATAACTCTGTTATCTTTGATAATTACAGGTGCAGAGATTGTAAAGCTAGTTCCGTTAACAGTAATTACGTTACTGTTAGCTTTAAGAACACAAACTTTTCCGTTTACTGTAATCATAACTGTTTTGTCAGTTGGATTCCAAACAACATCTTGAGCTGGAATACCAAGTGCAAAAGCTACAGCTGATAAAGGAATATATGTTGCATTGTTTTGAATAAATGCAGCAACGTCCATAGTGATTTCTTCTTCATCTGACGTTAACTTAGTTTCGCCAATTGTAATAGAAACTTTTTTAGCTATTGTTCCAGGTGTAACTGGTTGGTCAACTGGAGGAGTTGTAATTACAACATAATCTTTAGCTGCTACATAATATTCTGTTGGGAATGTAGCATATTCTAATTTTGATTCACTTGAGTAGTTAGCACATACGATACCACCGATTCTAAGTTCATAGTTACCAGTTGGTAATGTACGGTCAAGGCTAACTTTTGTATCTTTAATTACAAGAGTACTTGGTTTAGAACTTTCGCTCTTAACTGTTATATAAAGAGCTGTGTTGTTGTTGTTTGAAGTTGCAGCAATTCTTGATCCTCTGTAGAAGATTTTTTCAACTACTATATCGCCTTCTGTAACATCAACAGAAGCACTGTCTCTCATAATAGCAATGTCTTCGATAGCTACTACAAGGTCAGTAGATGATTTTTCATCTGCGCCAGAAGAATATACATTTTCTCCAGATCTTTGGATTGATCCAGCTTTTGTTTCTTTAATTGTGATATCTCCAACTGCAAGTTCTTTCATACCAAGTCCGTATGATGTTGAAGTTGTATCAACTGTGAAAGGATTTACAGCTGTTGCGATTGTAGCAGAAACATCTTGAGATACAGCAGCTCCTGTTGCTGTTACGTCTATATCACCTTCGTAACCAGGTTCAACTGATAAATAGAAACGTAATTCTAATTCAGCTTTTTTTGTGCTATCTTTAGCGATGCTTCTTAACTCTAAACCATCATCTGTTATTTTAATTCTGCCATCAGTTGTTGCATCTGCTTTGCCTTTTGTATTATAAAGAGTTTTGTTAGCGTATTCACCGCTATCAGGTGTAATATTTTTTACAGAAACAATATCAACAGCTCTTGGTTTTACACCATCAGGGAATATAAATTCAGTTTTTCTTGTTGCATTCCATGAATTAGCTGTGTTTTCTTTTAATATTACTTTAAGTGTTTCAATTTTTGAATCTGTCTCATCGCTTGGATAAATTCCGTTTACAAGTTCAGGAAGATCTTTATCTTCTGCTGTAAGTGAAAGATCATAATCTGTGTATTTTGCAACATTGATAGTTTCTGAAGTAATACCAGCAGCGCTACCAGAAATATTAATTGTAACATCGCCTTGTTTAGCATCTTTTGTTGCAATTATTTCTAATCCTGATAAAGTCATTGTTCCAGCACTGCTTCCAGGAGTTATCTGAGGGATTTTCAGATCTAAAATTGATCTGTCCTCATAGTTTCTTTCACCATAGGTTCCGTAGGTACCATCGACTGGAGTTGGAGCACCTAAATTTAAACCGCCGATTCCGGCAAAAGTTATTCTTTTTGATACAAACTCGAAACCAGAATTAAGCTTAAGACGAAGTGTGGTTTGAGCTGGTGACGCATCGCTTTTAATTACTTTAGCTGAGTTTTCATCAATAACTAATGTGTCAAGTTTAACAGAATCTGCAAATGTTTTTACAGAAGCTATTCTTGCAGTTGTGTTTCCTGCTGCTACACTACCTACTAAAATTTCGTCAGGAGTAATTGATGAATTCCATGATTCAATTTTAACTCTTACAGGACCGTTATCTGTGAAATCAATAAGTAACGGCATTTGGAATTTTTCACCTGCTGCTTCATCTACGAGCGCTTTAATTGTTACTAAAACTTCATTGTCGCTTATACGTTCAATGGTATGGGCTGTTATTCCAGTAACAGTCTTTGACGTAAGAATTTTGCCAGATGGATCGTTATAGTACTTTCCAGAGTTTTTAGCTGCATCGACAGTACCTTCATAAACATAACCAAAGTCTGCATTGTCAAGAGAGAGTCTGAAAGTAGCATCGGTTGCAAGATCCACATCCTCAGGGTCAATTGTTAAAATTGGAGGTGTTGCAGTATCATCCCAATAGTTAAAATCTTTTTTTACATTTGCTCTGAAAGATACAGAGTTTTTGGTCGCAGCGAACACGCCCATTGCAGGTAGCATAGTAATCATCATAACTACCGCAAGAAAAAGTGAAAGTCTTTTCTTCATTTTGTTTCCTCCTTATATAATTTGTTGAAGAAATAATAGATTTTTGCAACAACTAAGTCAAAAACTTTTATTCAATGTATAAATATCAAAATTTTGGCAAAAATGAATTATACATGAATGTTGTCGCTTTGAGGTCATTCTTACCTCAACATCTTGAAGCCATTTTAGCACCTTGGGATTCTGCCGTCAACAGAAAAACAAAAAGTGTAATCTTAATGTAACAAAAAGAGAAATTTGTTTTTTTGCGGACGTAATCCTTGGAACTTGTTTAGCCCCTATCATTATAGTATGCAAATTTAAATAATGCAATAGACTTTTAAAATTTGTAGATACAACTTAATCTTTTAGTAACAGCTTTTTAATAATTTTGATTTCAAAAAGCCTAAAGTAAGCATATCTGGATAATGTCAGGACTTTATGAAAATAGTATTGCTTGTATGAAAATTTTTATACAAAGGGAATCAAAGTATGTTAATGTAAAAATAATGAAAATATTTTGAAACCAAAAAAAATTTAAAAAAACTTGCTTATAATATATGCTTGTGGTACATTATAAAGGCATGATGCCAAATTACATCATAGCTAATTTATGAGGTGAATTAAAAATGCGCGAAGGATTACATCCTGAATATCATCAAGCTAAAGTGAAATGCAACTGCGGAAATGAATTTGTAACCGGTTCAACAAGAGGCGAAATTCGTGTTGAAGTTTGTTCAAAATGTCATCCATTTTACACAGGCAGTCAAAAACTTTTAACTGAAGCAGGCGGACGTGTAGAAAGATTTAACAAGCGTTATAACATTAAATCCGAATCATAAGAGCCAAATTATAAAATAGCCGTTTCTTTATATAATGAAGAAACGGCTATTTTTTGGGTTTTTATGGTATTTAATGCAATGGCAGAGTATTTAAGATTAATCGTCACCGCTATAACGGCAGTCTTTTTTGCATTTGTTGCACATACTACATTGTTTCTTTTTCTTTAGAAGAATATA
>CAZTAY010000034.1:8859-21422 GCA_964611655.1 uncultured Eubacteriales bacterium | reverse complement strand
GGATGCAAAAAAGACAATATTTTTCAGATTGCCTGAAAAATATCGTCCTAAAAATATACCTAAAATATAATAAATAGTTAACAACATTAAAGGTCGTTGAATTTCGTATTTAGGCATGTACTAAAACTCCAAATCAGTGTTACGCTCAAAGGGTTGACCAAAACTGACATGTCCCTTGAACTCATCCTGTTTTTCACCTTCAATATAAAACTGAACTTTGTTAATATGACTCAATTCTGTAAGAGAATTAACGATTGAATAAATGGTCATTAATTCACCGGTTGAACCGCCGTTATGCTTTGTAACAAAATCCGATGACAGATCAACATAACAAACCTCAGTATTAGTCTCAACCTTTTTAAGCTTTGTTTCAGTTGGAACTGTTGGATAATGATCAGGTTCTTTTGGACCTTCAATCAACTGTTCAATAATATACTTTTCAAGAGGTTGTTGAGGGTCAACTGAAATAGTACGCTTTTCCGGTACGAGCTTTGTTGCGTCTGCATTTGAAAAATACAGTACAAAAGTATGCTCAACCTGTTGTCCTGGTTTTATAGGAGGATTTAATTCAATTTCAGAACGTGTCATTTCACCAAATGGCTGACCGTTTTGTCTTACAAGTTCTTTGCCATTAACAGAGAATTTAACTGAAGATATATTATCAAGCTCTGTCAAAGTCCAAACAATAGAAGCCCTGCAAAGAACTTCTTCACTAGGTTTAAGGTTTTGATAGTCTCCGGCAAAGTCAATTGTAACATCATTATCTGATAATTCTGCTGTGAGAGAAATATCTTTTGGAATAGGGTTTAAATTTGATGAGCTTTTAGGTCCCTCAATAAGCCCCTCTAAAACTTGCTTAATAACAAAATCAGTCTTACCGTCTTTTATAGTTCTTTCCTCTGAAGTTAATTCATTTGTTGTTTGATCAATAAAGTACAATTTAACAGTAATTTCGTTTCCAGATACCATTTGCAAGTAATAGTTGGAAATGAAATATGCAGCGACAATTACAATAGCAAGTATAAATACAAATAAAATTACCTTGTTTTTATTGCCGGTATTTTTCATATCTGCCAAACCTTACACCTCCTAAATTTACTGGTTGTGGAAAAGTGGTAGTCTTACAAGGAAGGTTGAGCCTTCACCTATAGCACTGTTTACTTTTATGTTACCGTCATGCAATAATACGGTTGAAAGGGTTATGGATAAGCCAAGACCAGTACCACCGGTTTCTCTGTCTCTGGTTTTGTCAACTCGATAGAAGCGTTCAAAAATTTTGCCATATTCTTCTTCGGCAATTCCAATTCCTGTATCTTCAACCTTAATAAAAGCGTTTTGATGATCACAGTCTAATGTTAATTGAACCTTTCCGTCTGTTGGTGTATATTTGATTGCATTTTCTACTAAGTTTGTGAGAGCCAAAGAAATCATTACGCTGTCACCAACAATTTCGATCACTTGAGGCGCCTCAAGTGTAAGATTTATATTCTTTTGTTCAGCTATAGGTTTAAGCCTTTTTATGACCACGGAAGATAACTCGCATAAATTAAATGTAGTAAATACAACATGTTTCTCTGTTTGCTCAGTTTTAACTAAATTAAGCAAATCATTTATTACATCAGTCATTCTATCAACTTCGTTTCTTATATCCCCCAAAAATTCTTTATACACTTCTATGTCAACATTCTCTTGAAGCAATATGGATTCACTAAGGACTTTCAGGCTGCTTAGAGGTGTTTTTAATTCATGAGAAACGTTTGATACAAATTCTTGTCTTGACCTGTCTACATGCTCAAGCCTATTTGCCATTACGTTAAAAGCAGATGCAACCTCTGAAAATTCATTACTTCCTTTTTCATCAAGTCTCTGGTTTAAATGACCATCAGACATTTTACTGATTACATTTGATAACTTTCTTAGAGGATCAACAATGATCTTAGAAAGAAAGAAAGAGATCAAAATAATCATAAACACGGTAATAGCCAGTAAGAAGTAAAACAACGCACTAACTCCGTCAACAGTTTCTCTTATGTCTTCAGTTGATGAGACGATTAATACAGCACCTTCAACACTGGAAGACTTAGTTATAGGAGCAGATGCATAAATTAAATTACCAGGGCGTTCCTTTGCTAAAACTTTTTTATCAAGTGCTTCTATTACTTCGGGAATCAGCATAGTTTTTCCAATTTCACTTTTATTAGAATCCCCAACTACAACACCTTTATTATCTACAACAAGCAACCTATAAGAACCTTCTTTGCTTGCTTGCTCAATTTCATATGCAAAAAGAGCAGACTTACTCTCATCTGATATGAAATTAGAAGAAGATATATGATCGCTCATAATGTTTGCCTGACGTAAGAGCTCTTCATTTCTTCCATCAATATAAAAGCTATAAAGCTGGTTAGATATAGTAAAAAAGAAAAAGCACAAGGGCAGAACACTTACGAATATATATGAAAGCATGATTCGGCATCTAAAAGAAGTAATCATTTTAAAAAAAGAGGTCTTTAAGTTCTTAGGCTGGAATTTGCCATGAATGTCAAATTTATTTAAGATAATAACCAACTCCCCATTTCGTAAATATATACTTAGGATCGCTGGGGTTTTCTTCAATCTTTTCTCTTAGCCGTCTAACATGTACGTCAACAGTTCTAACATCACCGGGATAGTCATATCCCCATATGGTGTCCAAAAGATTTTCCCTGCTGTATACCTTCCCTGGAGTTTCCATAAACAATTCTAATAAGTCAAATTCCTTAGCCGTAAGGTTTACTTCTTTGCCATCAATAAAGACCTGTCTGCTATCAATTACGATTTCAAGCTTTCTAATGTTTAAGTGGTTCTTTTGTTGCTGGGTATCTGGCTTAATAGTTTTTACACTACGCCTTAAAATTGCTTTAATTCTCGCCTTTAGTTCGAGGATGTTAAATGGCTTTGTAATATAGTCGTCAGCACCATATTCTAGTCCCATAATTTTGTCCATATCTTCGCCTTTAGCCGTAACCATAATAACAGGTATAGAGGAAAACTCCCGGATTTTTTGACAAACCTCAAGCCCGTCCATTTTGGGGAGCATAACATCTAAAACAACAAGGTCAAACTCTGACTCTTTAGTTTTTAATAGAGCTTCTTCACCGTCATAGGCAACATCGACTTCCATGTTGTCTTGTTCCAATGAAAACTTAATGCCTTTTACAATAAGTTTTTCATCATCGACAACCAATATCTTGTATGCCATTATATCCCTCATTCCAAAAATATTAATAATAACCTTAAGCTTTAATGATAAAACGTAAAGCACAGGTTAGTTCCTGCTACAATGCTTGTTTTTAGTAGTCAGAGACAGTAACAAACTTTTTTACTAAATCAAATTCCTTTTCAGTCATTCCAGGAAGTTTCAATAGATCTTCAATTTCAAAAAATTTACCTCCAAAGTCTCTGAACTTCATAATTTGACCAACGACCTTTTCACTTAAACCGGGGAGTTCCAGAAGTTCTGATTTTGAAGCTTTATTCAGATCAATTAAGCCGTTTGATTTATTATCCGTTAGATTCGGAATTTTGTCAATATATCCTTGAATTGGAAGAATCACAATTTTCTTGCCGTCAAAGAGTAATTCTGAAGGGTTTACAGAATTAATGTCGCCATTTTCCGTTAAACCACCAGCTGCTAAAATAGCATCCATAATTCGATCGCCCTGTTTTAAATATAACATACCTTCATTTTTTACTTCACCTGCAATGTATACAACAATATCATAATCGGATTCAGAAAACTCTTGATTATCTTCATTTTCAAATATTATTTTGGAAGTTTTTATTTCTTGAAAATCACTGTTTAGTCGCTGGACATAGTAAAAGAGGGCAAGAATAATGACAATTAAACAAGCCATGATTACCTGGTTTTTGCTAATCTTATTAAACACAATATCACATCCACAGCGTAGTAGTATGACGATTAATGACATTGTGAATATTATTTACTGCTGATAGAGTACACTTATTATGTAGGTGGCTAAAATAATATTTGCACTATTGCCATATTTTGATATAATGTATAATTAACAGACACAGGATTTAAGGAGATTTTTATCTATGAGGGCAAAGTTTTTTCCGTTACTAGTATTATACCTGCTTATCTTCAATTTTTCTACAGTTTTTGCAATTCAAGTCCAAAATCAAACAACTACCGTTTCAATTCCTGCAAAGCTAACTGATAACAAGGAGATAATTCCGCCGGTTGTTGTTTCTGATTCCGCTGTCTTAATGGATGCAAATTCAGGAGAAATACTTTTCCAAAAAGAAATGAACAAAAAACAATACCCTGCAAGCATAACAAAGGTAATGACCGTTTTGCTGGCAATGGAAAAGGGGAATCTAAGCGATACAGTTACTGTGTCTAACAATGCGGTTAATTCAATTTCTTGGGATAGTAGCAAATTAGGAGTTGTTCCTGACGAACAGCTTTCTTTTAAAGATGCGCTGTATGCAATCATGATAAAATCGGCTAATGATGTTTCGGTAGTGATTGCAGAACATATTGCAGGCTCTGAGGAAGAATATTGCAAACAAATGACTAAAAGGGCAAAAGAGCTTGGTGCAAATGATACAAATTTTGTAAATGCCCACGGTCTTTATGATGAAAATCATTATGTAACAGCACATGACATGGCCATAATTGCAAAGGAAGCTATTAAACATGAAATTTTCAGAGATATTATTGCTGCGCCAAATTATGAAATAGCTCCTACAAATAAGGATGTTAATATAAAATATTTACCAAACCGTCATAAAATGGCTACAAAAAATTATCCTTCATTTTATTATGATGGATTGGTTGGTGGAAAGACAGGTTTTACAGACCAATCATCTCATACGTTGGTGTCTTTTGCTGAGAGAAACGGTGTTTTATTGATTGCAGTAACCTTAAAAGCACCAAAAGATATTCCATATACAGATACAAAAGTTTTGTTTGATTATGGTTTTGACTACTTCTCAAACAAGACTTTATTAACAAAGTCAGGACTAAATGATGTTTTAGAAAAAACGTTTGTGCCTGTTTATCAAAAGTTTAAGAATCAAAATATAAACACCGGAAAAGCATATCTTACAACAGAAGGTAGTTTCAAATTTTTATTAAGAAATGATGAAGATGAATCTGAAATAGAAAAAAAGGTAATATTACCTGATAAGGTTAATGCGCCTGTCAAAATTGGAGATGAAATAGGGAAAATAGAGTTCTACAAAAAAGAGACATTAATAGGTGAAATGCCCATAATAGCAAGAAATTCTGTAGATGAAAAGCCTGAAAATATTATCAGTCAAGAAAAAAACAAAGAATTTATTGAAGACACAATTTCAAAACTTCCAATTTATTTGACATTTGTTCCAGCAATATTATTGCTCTCAGGGACAATAATAAAACTAATAATAAATATGAGAAATAAAAAGTACGGTTTGTTTGTTTCTAATAAAAAATATAAGCTTCCCAGAAAATAAATTAGGATTCATAGATGCCTATTCCTTTTATCTTGTATAATATACTTTTCCAATTTAAAAGTAATAGGCGCTTTTATATTTGTCTATACTCTGTTTATGGTTAAAGGAGAGTTTGTATGGTGGGTAAAAAAAATCTAAATTCTTCCGCTGCTGTTATTGAGATAGGAACAAATGCTTTAAGACTGAAAATAGCGGAAAATACTAAACAAGAAATTTATGTAGTAGACGAACTGTATCATCCATTAAGTATAGGTAAAGATTTATTTGCATTTGGCAAAATTGACGTAGATAAAACTGACAAAATTTGTAGTATAATAAAAGGCTTTTCTAAAGTTATTAAAGAAAATGGAATTGAAAATGTCAAAGCTTTTTCAACCAGCGCCCTAAACGAAGCTTCAAATAAACTATTTGTACGAGATAAAATAAAAATTAAAACAGGTTTTGAAGTAGATATAATAGATCCCCTTGAAGAAAAAACTTATATCTATCAGGAAATGATTAGAACTCTTTCGGAGAATGGTATTGATTTAGGCTCATCTTTGCTGGTTTATATAGGTTCAAATAATATGGGTGTTGCATATTATAAAGGCGGAGTTATTTCATTTATGCAAAACTTCAAGCTTGGCTCTCTAAGACTAACTTCCTTGTTTGAAGATATACAAGACGATGTTGAGGATTTTTCTGTTATTGTTGAAGAATACCATTCTAGCTTTACACAGTCAATTAGAAAATTGCTTCCATCAAACCGTATTAATCATTTTGTTGCATGTGGTAGGGAAATTCAGCTTATTGCTGAAATTTGTGACATTGACAATAAAGACGGTTTGCTTATAATACCAAAAGAATCCTTTAATAACCATTATGAAATAATAAAATACAAAAGTGTTCAGTCATTAATGGATGATTATGGATTGCTGGAGGATAAAGCAGAACTGCTCTTTCCTGCAATGAGTTTATACAGTGCAATATTTAAGTTTACGGAAGCTGATGCAATAATTTCACCTGTTGTTTTCTTGCGTGATGCATTTTTATATAAAATGATGCAACCGGAGAAGTACAGAATCAAGAAAGAAGAATTTGATAGAAACACAGTTGAGTCTGCTAAATATATGGCTATGAGATATTTATGCTCTATGGATCATATTAATTTGGTGACTGATTTTAGCATTAAAATATTTGACAAACTGACAAAGAAACATGGTTTAGGTAACCGTGAAAGATTGCTTACAGAAACCGCATCCATATTGCATGATTGTGGAAATTTTATTAATCTTAATGACTATAGCGAACAAGGCTATAAAATAATTTCCAGCAGCGATATAATAGGACTTAATTCTGAAGAAATTAAAATAATAGCAAATGTTGTAAGTTTGCAGGGTAAGGATATATTGGGAATTACTAATGAAAGCTACAGTGGGCTTAGTGAAAACAGCAGACTTGTTGTTTCTAAAATTGCTGCTATTTTAATGATTGCAGATGCGCTGGATAAAAGCCATATGCAGAAATTTGAAGATATTGACGTAAAATCAGACAGGGATGAACTTTTAATAACAGTAAACACTTATAAGGACATTACCCTTGAAGAATGGGAATTTAACCGCAGAAAAGCACTTTTTGAAGATGTATTTGGATTAAAAGCGATTATCAAGTTAAAGAGGGATATATAATGTACATAAAAGACCCTAGATGCTTTATAAATAGAGAATTAAGCTGGCTTGAATTTAATATGAGAGTACTTGAAGAAGGCAAAGACAGAAACAATTTATTGTTTGAAAGACTTAAGTTCCTGGCAATTACAAGTTCAAATTTGGACGAATTTTTCATGGTAAGGGTTTCGGGGATATTAGAGTTATGTGATTCAGGTTATGCAAAGCCTGATGCTGCAGGGCTTACGCCTATGGAACAATTGGACTTGATCTCTAATAAAATTCATAATCTGGTTTCAGTACAATACAAAATATTGAACAAAATTATAATTCCGGAACTTGAAAGAGAAGGTTTTTTGTTCAGAAAAATTGTGGAACTAACCTACAAGCAAGAGAAGTTCATAAAAGATTATTATCTTAATAATGTTTATCCTGTTCTCACGCCTATGGCAATCGATCAAGCAAGACCTTTTCCTGTACTTCTTAATAAATCATTAAACATAATAGTAGCTCTTGACTCGGATGATGACGAAGATATGCATTATGCAGTGGTTCAAATTCCATCGGTATTGCCTAGAATTCTTGAACTGCCAAGTGATGTTGTTGAAGGGAGCAACAGAGAGTTTGTGCTGCTTGAGGATGTTGTAAAGATGAATATTCAACATCTTTTTGAAGGACATAAGGTGCTTAAGAGCAGATGTTTCAGATTAACAAGGGATTCAGATTTTGACATAGACGAGTCTGACTCAATTGATCTCTTAAATGAAATTGAACAGTCTATCAAAAAACGGCGTTGGGGTGAACCCGTAAGGCTGGAAATTGAAAAAGACATGGAATTGGAATTATTAGATTATCTGAAAGATAGCCTTAAATATAATGGTACGGATATTTACCATATAAACGGATTTATTGATTTGACATTGTTTTTTGGGTTTTATAAAATCAGCGGAACTCAAGGGTATAAGAACGAAACTTTAAAACCTCAGCAAATTCCGGAACTTATGGACAGAGACATTTTTGATGCAATAAAAGAAAAAGACATACTGTTACATCATCCTTATCAGAGTTTTCAGTATGTTATTGATTTTATTAAAAAAGCAGCAAACGATCCAAAAGTTCTTGCCATTAAGCAAACTCTTTATAGGGTTAGCGGTAATTCTCCTATAATTAATGCTTTAATAGAAGCAGCATCCAATGGAAAACAAGTTACGGTGTTAGTGGAGCTTAAAGCAAGATTTGACGAGGAAAATAATATAGTTTGGGCAAGAAAACTAGAAAAAGCAGGCTGTCACGTAGTATATGGATTAATTGGACTTAAAACCCATTGCAAACTGTGTTTGGTAGTTCGAAAAGAAGACGATGGTATACACCGTTATATACATTTAGGCACAGGTAACTATAACGATTCTACCGCAAAAGTGTACACTGATCTTGGGATATTTACATGCAAAGAATCCTTTGGTTCTGATGTCTCTGCATTGTTTAATGTACTAACAGGCTACTCAAACCCTCCTAAATGGAGAAAGTTGGCTGTTGCTCCTGAATCCCTAAGGAATATGCTTCAAACCTGGATTGATAATGAAATCCAATGGGCGAAAGACGGCGGCGACGGTGAAATTATGATTAAAGTAAATTCTGTGGTTGATTCTAAGATAATACAATCTCTATATCGTGCGTCCATGGAAGGCGTTAAAATCAAAATGATTGTAAGGGGAATTTGCTGTATTCGTCCTAATATAGAAGGAATAAGCGAGAATATATCTATTATAAGTATAGTCGATAGATATCTTGAACACAGCAGAATATACTATTTCAAAAACGGTGGAGATCCTAAGATATTTTTATCCAGTGCTGATTTAATGCCAAGAAATCTTGATAAAAGAATAGAAGTTGCATTTCCTGTTGAACAAAAAGACCTTAAAGAGAGAGTTTTGAAAATATTCGAGGTTTCCTTTGCCGATACAATTAAGGCAAGAAAACTAAATGCAGATGGATCATATGAACGAAAAGATGCTAGGGGAAAGGGTAAAATTCAATCCCAATTAGTTTTCCAGAAGAAAGCAGAGGAAGAAGTGCAAAAGTATAACGAGAAAAAAGAAGAGGAAAGAAAGTTATATATTCCTATTCAGTCGGAGTATGAACAAGAGGGTGAATGATTTGAGACTTAGAAAACTGGCTGATACAATTGTAAATTATAGTTGCAGGTTAAAAAAGGGTGAAAAAATTCTTATATCTATAAACGGTTATGAGGCGGAACCCTTGCTTAAACTGATTATAAAAGAGGTTTATAAAGTAGGTGGAATTCCATTTGTTGAAATAAAATCTCCATCAGTAGAAAGGGAAATTTTGTTAAATGCTTCTAAAGATCAGATCATTGCTCATGCTGAAGTTGAAGCAAAGAGAATGGAAATGATGGATGCATATGTAGGAATTGGAGCTTCCCCTAATTCAGCAGAATTGTCTGACGTTCCAAGCGAAAAACAAAAGCTATATGATCTGTTTTATTACAAACCTGTTCACCATAATATTAGAGTCGGCAAAACAAAATGGGTAGTTCTACGATACCCGACATATTCCATGGCTCAATTATCAGGAAAGAGTTTTGAAGCTTTTGAAGATTATTACTTTGAAGTATGCAACCTTGATTATAACAAACTGTCTAATGCTATGGATAATTTAAAAAGTTTAATGGAAAAAACTGATAGGGTACACATAGGCGGAATTGGAACGGACTTGAGCTTTTCTATAAAGGATATTCCTGTTATAAAGTGCGACGGTAAATATAATTTACCGGATGGTGAAGTTTATACAGCTCCTGTTAAAAATTCTGTAAACGGCGTAATAACATATACTGCACCGTCAGAATACAGAGGCACTACATTTAGTAATATAGAGTTGACTTTTGAACAAGGTAAAATAGTTAATGCAACAGCAAACTATACCGAAAGACTTAATGCTATTTTTGATACCGATGAAGGTTCAAGATTTATAGGTGAGTTTGCAATCGGTGTTAATCCATTCATTACTGAACCAATGAACAATATATTGTTTGATGAAAAAATTACAGGTAGCTTTCATTTTACACCGGGTGCATCATATAAAGATGCATATAACGGTAATGAATCCTCTGTACACTGGGACTTGGTTTGTATCCAAACTCCAAAATACGGCGGCGGCGAGATATACTTTGACGATGTTTTAATCCGAAAAGATGGATTATTCGTGCATCCAGAATTGCTTTGCTTAAATCCAAATAACTTTTAGGGTGAGCTGCAATGCTGTAAACTTAAGATAGACAGCAAAACAACAAAAGCAATAAGTGAATTTATATAAATTGGGTATTGTATATTAAAATTGCTACTACAAATCGTGAGTTCATATTTTTATTTGTGCATTAGCTAAAATGGTGAGAGCATAAAACTTGCAAGTTTTCTAATTGAGCAAACCTTTAAAATATTAACAGATTTCTTTAATCAATCAGAGTATCAACAAAATTATTTACATGTGAGAGGAACAGTGTTTTAAGAAAATAATAATCTTTTGTCTTAACCTAGTTAGGATGCCGATATAGCTTGAGCTTGATGCATTTGTTGAGATGTTAGACGAAAATACGAAAATATTATCCATTGGTCAAAATATTTCGCTAAAAGCTTTTGGAAATCTGTATCTTATGATTGCAAAAAAGCGTTAAACTACAAAAAATATTATTATTGACCCCTTAATTGCTAAATATCGGAAGAACCACCATGAAGCAAGAGCGGTGAAAAAAGCCGTTCATCTTGACACTTGCTTTGTGGTGGGGCTTTTTTTATTTTCTAAATAACCTTTTTATTGGTCTATAGTCAATTGCAAACAAAGAAGTAACAGATATGCTATGCAATGTAAACGGTTCGTCGAAAACACAGGTTCCTCACCACATTGCAACTACGCACATATGTTACTGTTTAAAACGCAATTGACTATAAGTTATCAAAAAAAGCATCATAGCTACAATTATAGATTTTCTTCAATTCAATAAGTACACTTATGCGTATATTTAACTCACAGTTTTCGTATTTTGCATAAGTGGTACGGCCAATATCACAGCCTCTGCGTTGCAATTCAACACATAATTTTTCTTGTGAAATCCCATGTTGTTCACGCAAAGATTTTAAGTTTTCGCCCATGTTACGGTCACGCCGTAGTTTCTGTTCCATAGTACACCTCGTTCCTGCATAGTTGACCAGTATTGGTTGCAATCATATTTATTTTATGCTATTATGTAAAATTATATTGACCGTTATAATGGTCGGAGAGTAGACTATATGAAAGAAAAGACTTGTTGCTTTACAAGTCACAGAGTTATCCCAATACATCATAATGATAGTATTTACAAAATACTAAAAACGGAAATTATAAAGCTAATTGATGTGGGTTATTGCTACTTTTGTGCTGGGGGAGCATAGGCTTTAACACTCTACTGCAAACGATTTTAGGGTTAAGGAAAATGTACCCACACATCAAACTTATTTTAGTTTTATCATGCTTGAGCAAACGAAAAGGTGTTGCCAAAAAGAGATTGCCATATATGAGGATTTAAAAAATAGGTTTGACAAACACACCTACACATCAGGGCATTATTATTCGGGGCTGTATGCATAAACGAAACAAACACCTTAACGAAACGAAATGGAGGCACATCGTTTACGGTTGATTATGCCCAAAAACATAATATCCCAATAATAAATATGGAGAGTTTTACTCAATCGCAAAAGTGCGTATTATAAAGGAAAAGTTAACAAACGTCGAACTAGAAACTCTTATTACAAATATTGGGTGCAATAAGTTTAGAAAGACTTAGTTTGGGCAGCTATATTTTTGCGTTGTAGTGTTGAAAAAACACAACGGTATTAAGAATAAGTTGCAATCAAGAATTAGCGGGTGCTTTATATATACAAAATTTGTATGAACCAAATATTTTAGCAATATTGCTACTGCAATAAAGTGGAAAACATACAGTAATATTTGTCGCTAGCGACTAGCCTAAAAATATCGAATATCAATACAAAACCAATGAAAACATTGTCACTTGTTAGTTAAAAAACAATCTTATATAGATTTTACTTCGCGATGACCACTAAACGAACTTATACACCGCCTATATTTAGAAAAGGTTTCTTCTGTGCCTAACAGGTATTTTGAGCGCCCAACTTAAGCACATTACAAAACTCGCTAATATGGTTTTGCTAAAGTTGACAGCGTTATAGTGGGAACACACATAATTAAAAAAATCATTATAAATAATCCCATTGGCAAGCAAAAGCCTAATGCCGCAGCCAAGCTCAATTAAAGCACTCAGCAAATTAATGATGGCTTTGCTGCTTAAAGAAACAGCGCTTTCCACTCTAACATGAATCTGCATGCTTACGCGCTGCC
>CAZTAY010000034.1:0-8849 GCA_964611655.1 uncultured Eubacteriales bacterium | reverse complement strand
GGGATTATTTTAACTTAAATAAAAAGCCTTACTATTGTTGTAATGATAAAACATATTAAAACACCAATTACTGTTGGAACAAAAAAAGAAACTAATGTCCATTTTAAACTACCTGTTTCTTTTTTGATAGTCAAACAAGTGGTAGAGCAAGGCCAGTGCATCAAAGAAAAAATCATAACGTTTATTGCCGTTAGAAATGTCCAGCCATTATCTAATAACAATTGTCTTAAAACGGCGAGGTTTTCAATTTCTGCAATAGAGCCTTTAGCCAAGTATGCCATTATAATTATGGGAATTACTATTTCGTTTGCAGGAAAACCTAGTATAAAGGCTAATAATATTACTCCGTCCAGACCAATTGCTTTTGCAAAAGGATCCAAGAAATTAGAAAAAATGTTTAATAATGAAACATTATCTATACTACAGTTGGCCAATAGCCAAATGATTAAACCAGCAGGTGCTGCAACTATTACTGCTCTTCCCAAAACAAATAATGTTTTGTCAAATATTGATCGAACCACTGTTTTTAAAAATTGAGGTTTCCTATATGGTGGTAACTCCAGTGTAAATGAAGAAGGCGTACCTTTCAAAATTGTTGCAGACAGTATTTTTGAAACTAAAAATGTCATCCCAATTCCTAATGATATAATAAAGGTTAAAAGAAGCGCAGAAAGCAACGACTCTTTTATGCCTATGCTTGTTCCTACAAAGAACATTGAAATAATGGCAATTAATGTGGGAAATACGCCACCATACAAAGGGCAATATTATAATTTTTAGTTTATAAATATATGTAAGTCACTTTCATCCCAAACAATTTTCTTAATTAAAAGCTTGATTAAGCTTCTTTTTTCATACACTGAAAGTGTATTGAAATTAGTTTTAAGACTGGATAATTCTCTGGCAATCATGTTAACCTGCGCTTCATTATGGATTGTGCGGTTGACGTTTTTTTGTAGCTGTTCACGCTCTTGATTAAGCCCTGAAAGTTCTTGGTCGAGCTCGGCAATTCTCGAATTAATTTTCTGAATAAAAGCAGAGCCTATATTACCTTGTGAAATAATGTTCACAAGGTTACACATTTCTTCGTCATTTTTTTTAATCTTTTCATAAATGCCAGTTAAGGGGTCAACTTTTAAGTTTTCTTTAAAGTCTAGTTTCAATTTTTCAAGTAATTTATATATATTTGAATTTTCAGAAGTGGAATTAATTAATTGTTCCCATACCATATTATCTGTTTGCTGACCACACAAATTCTGGCTGTTGCATAATTCCAATCCCCCTCGCATTTTACTCTGGCACAAATAATCAAATAAATCAGGGTTTGCACCTTTGCCCGAACGTTGTTTTGCAAACATTCTGTTTCCGCATTTATCACAGTATATAAGCCCAGATAGCAAGGAATAGTCATTGTGCATCTTGGAAGGTTTTTTGCCTGTCGGTATGTTTGCCTCTATAATATTCTGAACGTAGATCCACTTTTTGCCTGAAATCCGTCCTTTGTGCTTTCCAATGGCTATAATCCATTTATCCATAGACTGGCGAGGTGCATTTTTCTTTTTATAATCACGTTTATTATATGAAAGAATACCATACTTGTTTGAGCAATCTTTTTCTTCAAAACAAACATCTGAATTTTTAGTGGTAAAGTACTCAAAAGCATCCTTGTCTGCAATGCAGTAAACAGGGTTTTGCAATATTTCCTTAATGCCTAGTAATGAATAAAAATTACCATTACGGGATTTAATTCCTTGCTTAATCAGATATTTACTAACTCCAGATATGCTGTGAAGCTCTAGGAATTTTTCAAACAATGTATCAATTATTTTGAGTTCGGCAGGGTTGTCTTTTAACCTACAAGAAGTCTTTAACCGGCCGTCAATTATAATCTCTTGCTGTTTTTCGGAGGTATATCCGGTTGGAGTTGTGCCCCCAAGCCAACGTCCAGTACGTGCAAGCATAAGCATGTTATCTCGAACACGCTCTGCGATGGTTTCACGTTCTAGTTGAGCGAACACGCTTGCAATGTACATCATTGCCTTGCCCATAGGCACAGAGGTATTAAATTCTTCTTTAATGCACACAAAAGAGATATTTCGTTGATTTAGGTCCTCAATAAGTGATGAAAAGTCGCTAACATTACGGCTAATACGGTCAAGCCTGTAACAGATTACATAATCAGGCTTTTTTAGTTTTATATCCTGTAGCATGGTCTGAAATTGTGGTCTGTGTGTATTTTTAGCAGAGAAGCCCTCGTCCTCGTAAATGGTAATATCCCTATCGGAAACATCAAAAAATTTTGAATGTATATATTGCTTACACATTTCAATTTGATTTTCAATGCTCTCGCCTTTGCCTGTGTAAACAGACTTTCGGCTGTATATGAAAAATTTCAAAAGCTGTTCACCATCCTTTTTGCCGGCAACAAATCAATTTAGATTTAAATTGTATAAATTTAGCAATAAGAGTTAAAATATCCCTATGCGGATAATCGCAGCTTATGATTATAATATTTATAAGGGTGTGAGCTTTTGAAAATACCTTCCCATATCGGAATTATACCAGACGGTAACAGGCGTTGGGCTTTAAATTCAGGAAAAAACAAGCATGAAGGATATGATTATGGTCTAACCCCGGGGCTTGAGCTACTATTACTTGCGAGAGAGTTTGGCATTAAGGAAATAAGCTATTATGGATTCACCACAGACAATTGCAAACGTCCCACAAAGCAAATAGAAGCATTTTCAAAGGCATGTGTTGATGCAGTCAAACTGATTGCAGCACAGGGGGTATCCCTTCTTGTGCTTGGTGATTCTAATTCAAAATTTTTCCCTGAAGAGCTAAAGCCATATACAACAAGAACCGACATAGCAGGGGGCGGAATCAAGGTGAACTTCCTTGTAAACTATGGTTGGGCATGGGATCTTTCTGGAATTGAAGGTGGAGTTTCAAATAAAATATCCAACCAAATAAAATCTCATGATGTATCGAGAATGGACATGGTTATCCGTTGGGGCGGAATGAGACGTCTTTCGGGCTTTTTGCCTGTTCAATCTGTCTATGCCGACTTTTTTGTACTGGACGAGCTGTGGCCGGATTTTAATTCACAGCATTTCTATAATGCAATGCAGTGGTATCAACACCAAGACCCGACTCTTGGAGGATGATATGTTTTCACATGCTACTTAGCCAAATGTTTTATATTGTTTTTTTAAATATGCCATTGTGCATTGATCTTTGACTTGGACTTGACTTGGAGGCATAGATGTTCCCTGAAAAAATTTATTTTGAGCCTGAAATAAAGCAATATACCATGGGAAAATCCCTTCTGCTAAAATATAAGGATGTTCCATGGATTCCTATAGAAAACCACAACAATATTTTTGAACTTAGAACCAGATCTAATGAGGACTTTTGTGAACTAAAAAAATATTTGATTATTGGTACACGTAAAACTCATAAATATGTTGATAACTTTAAAATTTCAGATTATTTAGTACCGTTTACATCATCGGGTTGTCCTGCAATGTGCCTATACTGTTACCTTGTGTGCAATTACAACAAATGTTCATATTTAAGGGTTTTTGTAAATCATGAATATATGTTATCCCGTCTTATAAAAAAGTCGGTGGCAGAACAAGAGCCTAAGGTTTTTGAAATTGGTAGCAACAGCGATCTAATAATTGAACATAGGGTTACAGGATCACTGACTGAAACTATTGAAGAATTTGCAAAGCACGGAAAAGGTAGCATTACCTTTCCTACCAAGTTCAGCATGGTTGATGATTTGCTAAAGATCAATCACAAGGGAAAAGTAATTTTCAGAATGAGTCTTAATCCTCAGGAGATTATCAAGGAAATTGAAATTGGTACATCAAATTTATCCTCACGCATTAAGGCGTTAAATGATATGTGTGAAGCAGGTTATAAGGTTGGAATTCTGATCGCACCGATTGTAATGGTAGAGAATTGGAAACAGCTTTATATAGAGCTTTTAGATCAGTTAGTAGATCAGCTTTCAACAAAGACTAAGGAGCAAGTCAAATTTGAAATTATATTTATGACCTACAGTTATGTACAACGCGCCATAAATGATCAGGCATTCCCACATAAGAACTCTCTGTATAGCAAAGAAATGATGACTGGCAGGGGGCGTGGGAAATACTGTTACAAGCAGAGCTACAGACAGGATGGTGAGTGTTTTTTAAGAGGTGAAATTGGAAAAAGATTTGGTAGCGAATCTATTGTTTATATTGTATAGAAATAGAATGAGATCCCTAATAAGATGAGATCTCATTTTTTGTTGCATTAAATTAACTAAAGATAATGCTGTATTTTTAATGATATACTTTTGATATTGTATGTAGTAGTATTATTAAAGTAGCATAAGGGGGAGCAAATGAAATTAAGATTTAATACGAATTATTTTTATTCTTTTCTTATTGTTCTTATTATTGAAGTGATGATAGCTTTGTTTATAAAAGGAAATTTAATAAGGGGTTTTGTTGGAGACGTATTAGTAGTTGTTTTAATTTATTGTTTCATAAAATCGTTTGTAAGATATGAAATTAGGTTTTTGCCATTATATATATTTATATTTGCAACATTAATTGAGATTGGTCAGTATTTTAATTTCGTTGCTTTGCTTGGACTTGAAAACAACAGAGTTGCAAGTATAATTCTGGGTGCAACATTTGATGTGGTGGACATTTTTGCTTATTTCAGTGGATGTTTTGTAATATATGTGTTTGAAAAGTTGGGAGGGAAGTATGAATAATCATATTAAGATAAATGTTGCACATACCGAAGAGTATAAAAATTATCAACAAGAGTTTAACTGGTTGTTTAAACTGAATCCGGTTCAAACAGATAGTTTCTTTCTGGGCGAAAGCAATGAATATATTGTTAATTATACTACTTATAGCAAGACAGAGGTTAGTTCTGATGATATAATGACAAGCCATTCAGTTAAAAAAGTCAGAATAACGAATAAAGATAATAGAATACTTTTAGATTATAGTGTAATTGGAGATCATCTAATGGTTAAGCTGATACATCACCAAAATGGAAATGAATATTTAATATTCAATACTGACCTATATGGTTACTCTGTTATGGATATAGCTGGTGGAGACATTTCTCACTATATACCAAAATGCAGCTTTAATGGAACTAAGGAAACTTTTATATGGACAGATGTTCTTTATTGTAAGATTAACAATTTATTGGTGGTTGACGGTTGTTATTGGGCATGCCAATGGACTAATGAATTTTATGATTTCTCACAGCCGATGAAACTGCCCTTATATTTGTATGGTGATGGGTATCAGCTTGAGAATTATTTAGGGATGGATATAAACAACGATATACTAACAAAAGGTTTTACTGATAAAGGGGAATGTATTATTGAAGGGCAAGATGAAAATAATAATAAGATTGTTAAAACTATTGATATAATTAAATGGAGCAAGAATTGAAAATCTAACTGTTAGCTTATAAAGACACCGAGATAATATTAACCAAATTTGAACTAGAAGGGAAAGGCTTAAGTTGATTTGTGGGTATAATCATGATATACTAGGTGTGTTAACATAGTATCATAAAACAAAGATAAAAACACAGTTCCGGTTGGTAGTCCGGACGCAGATAAAAAACTGTCAGTAACCTGCCTCCTTGGTTGTCCCTTCTTTGTGGTAATTATAAAGGAGGAATCATCAAGCATGGAAAAAGTAAAATTAAAATTTACGGTTCTTTTTGAAATACCTTTTTGGATAGGAATCTATGAACTTGAATTTGCTGGTAAATATGAGGTTTGCAAGGTGTTTTTTGGAGCAGAGCCAAATGATTCAGAAGTGTATGATTTTTTTCTAAAGAATTGGAATAAATTCAGATTTGACCAGTCATTAGAAGCTGAAAAAATTGTTGACAACCGTATAAATCCAAAACGCTTGCAACGAATCATAAAAAATCAATTAAAAAAAGTAGGAATCGGAACAAAGGCTCAGGAAGCACTGAAAATTCATCATGAGCAAAGAAAATTAGAACATAAATCTTGTTCCCAAAAGCAAAGGGAAATGGAAAAAAGAAGAAAGTTTGAGCTGCGACAAGAAAAACGTAAAGAAAAACATAAAGGTCATTAGAGATTATTACAATAATAATATTAAAAGGTGTTGTAAACTATGTTTGCAACCCTTTTTTCTTTGCTCTTTATCAAGATAAATCACCTATATGTTAATTTTCGGTGGAATTTGCCCTTTAAAAGAATAAAAAGAACAATTATAAAAGAAACAGTTTGTGCAATGGTTATCCTTATTACTTGTAGATCGCCCATGACGGATTCTGTCGATACATGAAGCATATTGATAATGGTATTATTAAAAAAATGTTCAGCCATGCCAATCCATAAAGAGCCCGAAAGTTTTGTTAGCATACAAAACCTTGCTCCGGTAATGCCTGTTGTAACTACAAGCATTAATACCATCATCATTGTTCCAGAGAATGATTTTTCTACATTAAAAAACTTCGTAATGGTGCTGAGATATGCCATAAACCGAAAAGAACAGACGAGATTACAACAGATATAAAAAAAGAATAATTCTTTTCTGCAAGCTTTAAAAAAAGGCCCCTAAAAACACCTTCTTCCATAACAACATTGATCAAATTTCCCACAATACAGTTTAAAAAAACAAAATACCAGTCTGTTTTCCAAGACTTCCGTCAATTGAAAACTGGTTATAAAAAATTGAAGTCTAGGATCATTATTTGATGTTGGGCGAGCATTTCTTCCGATACCACAGAAGTTATCTTGTGAATCTAAGGAGAGTAATGGAGATTTTGGATGACAGTTTTATTCTGGAAGGCGGCGGAAAGGCATGGATTAGCAGGAAAATACATGCAGCAGCCAAAAAAGCATACAGGGATTTTTGTTTGGAGATTGCCGAGAAAACTGGAGGGTTTTAAAATCATTATTAACTACATGGGCGAAAACAAAAAGCCAGCAGGTGGTATTCAACACCTGTTGGCTTTAGCTATTTAACTTGAGTTCGACAAAGAGGAACAAGCTGCAAGGTGCTTAGAAGTAAAACACAAGTTTAACGTTTGCAGTGAATGGTTTCAAAAACACCTTAATCAAATTACCGTATTATCTATAAACAATAACTATTTGCCTTGTTGAATTAAGCCAATCAACATCACAGCCAAGGTTTTCAGCAGCAAATCGGATTGGCACCATTGTACGGGAGTTAATGGCAGTAGGCGCTACGTCAATAGCCTTTGAAGAGCCATTAACAGTAATCGTCTTATTGTCAAGAGTCATTACTACGGTCTGCATTTTGTAACTCAAGCTGATTTTACGTGATGCGTCATTCCAATCCACCGAACCATTCATTGCTTCAACAATCGCACGTATAGGCACCATTGTGCGGCTTTTTAGTATAAGTGGCGTTGTACTGCGTCCAGGGTCTATCTCTGCTCTTACACCGTTTACACTCATATAAGGGTTGTCTAATGTCATCAGTATAAACTTCTTTGGTGAGGTGGAGTCAGAAGCATTACCGCCAACTATTTCGCTACCTGTATTTACCTTAATTTGCGTAGATGCCGATCCAAGCTTTTCAGGGATGCCTTCATAAGGTTTTGCTTCCACAAGCAATGCTCGTACTGTGTAATAATATGTTTTGTTGGCATCTACATTTACGTCAATAAATTCATTATCGGTGATGTAAAAATCCGTAACAGATTCGCCATCATCTCCTGATATTTCAGAGCGGTAAAGCCTGTAGCCAATACAATCCTTTTGTGAATTCCAATTTAACTTCACACCAACAGGAATGGCTTTTAAATCAAATCCAGTTGTGCTTGGTTCGGTTGGAGTGGCTGGCGTTTCCTCTGTTTTAGGAGCTGGAATTTCTGTTTTTGCAGAAGGTTCAAAAGTCCATTTAAATGAAAAGTTATTAGTATATGTATTTTTATGCAGTTCAGGAATAAGTTGAGCAGACACATAGAATACATAAGTTCCTTTTTTTAGTTCGGGACTAATTTTGCATGTCTCGTCCTCGTCAACATATATTTCATGTTCACCGTTGATTACATTTTCTATTTTGGGATCATCAAACTTAATAACGGTATATAAATAGCCGTAATTACCACCTTTAGAAATTTCTATATTACATATTCCATCTTCAGGCATAGTAAGAGAATAATAATATATAATACTTCCGCTAGAGTCATTTACTGTTCCCAGTTCTTGGGAAATAACTGTGTTTTCAGGAACGTTTTGAGGGTTAGACTGATTCTCTATCCTATAATTTCCAGTGAAGATAGGAGGAGCGTATTCGGCAAAAACAGTTACCCCAGCTTGAATTAAAATTAAAGAAATACAAAGAATTGAAGCAATTAATTTTTTGATTTTCATATTACAACCTCCTATATAAATAATTTGTTAAGAGTGAGCCACAGCTGTTATAGTTATTAAAAACTATTGCTGTAATGTTGATTAATCTAAAGATGCTGAAATTTGTCAAGTCAAGGAATGATAAAAAAACAAATAACCCAGGTTACTAAAGCAGTTTTTTTAACATATTTAGTCATCCTTTCATAGATATAGGTTTATTTCACGTATTAAGTCTACTAAAAGTTATATTAAAAGTCAAGAAGTTACAATTACACAATACCTTATAGCGAGATGGGTTTTCCACGAAAAGCACCTAAAAAAGTATAGGGGCAATCCAATTGTTTGTTTTTAGATGATTTTAACTGCTATATTATCAAGTAGAATTAAAATTTTGTCTTAACTGTATACAATATAATTGTTTTAAAGTCGGAATGAATCCAATTTTATTTATTATGGC
>CAZTAY010000033.1:0-21432 GCA_964611655.1 uncultured Eubacteriales bacterium | reverse complement strand
ACGGAAGCTGGACAGCTCTCGCCTGTCGCTATTATTAAAGGGGTTATGGCGGACAGACGGCAGCAAATGCTGTTTCTTGCTGTTGAAGTTATTATTGCAACGGCAATAACTGCCTTGTTTCTAATGAACAAGCGTGAATCCTACGAAAGCGATACCTCCGGCATAACGGACACCATTAAAACGCCTATTGCCATTGGGCAAGGACAGCACGGCTCCGCACGGTGGTTAAGCAAGCCGGAGCAACGAAAAGCATTTTCATTTTATAGGCTTGACCCGGAGGATAACCCATTTAAAGGGCTATTAAGCGCCGGATTAAGCGACAGAAGGGAGGTTGTTGATTATAAAATTGCTAACGCAAAACAGGCTGCCGCCGAAGCTTCAGATGGGGATTGCGAAATGCAAGTATGCTCTACGCAAGGTGAAAACTTGGAGAAAGGGGCGAATGAAGCGCAGTAATAAAGGCTTTTCGGGAGGTCTTGTAGTGGGCTATGAAAACGATTCTGATATGGAGAGCATTTTTTATCTGCCCGATGATGTTCACAGCCTTACAGTGGGTGCAACGAGAAGCGGCAAAAGCCGGTGCATCGTGCTTCAAAGTATTGCTTATACGGCACTTGCCGGGGAAAGTATGGTTGTCAACGACCCAAAGGGTGAGCTGGCGGCGTACACGACACCGTATTTAAAGCGGCTCGGTTATGAAGTTATCTGCCTTGACTTCAAAAGCCCTCTAAAATCAAGCCGCTACAACTTTCTACAACCGGTTATAGATGCCATCAATCGTGGCGATAACGCAAAAGCCGTTGACCTTGTTTGGGATATTACGTCCTCTCTTGTGGGCGAGGCCAAAGGTGAACGCATATGGACGGACGGCGAAGCTTCAATTATAGCCGGGGCTATAATGGCGGTGGTGTTCGACAACAAGGATAAGCCGGAATTTCAGAACTTCACCAACGTTTATCATTTTGTTCTTAATATGTGCAAAACCGAGGGGAACGATATGCTTATCAACAAATACATAAAGAAAATCCCCGACAGTCACCCGGCAAAAGGGCTTTTTGGCATAGCGCAAATTGCACCGTCACGGACAAGGGGCAGTTTCTTTACGGCGGCGCTTATCACGCTTAGGCTGTTCACCAACGAAAATGTTTACAGCCAAACCTCTGCCAGTGACTTTGCTTTATCAGAAACAGGGGATAAAAAGCGTGTCATATTCATCATTTTGCCGGACGAAAAATTAACCTTTTACAGTCTTGCTTCTTTGTTTGTCTATCAGCATTATGTGTCACTGACGGAAAACGCCGACAACCGGGGCGGCCGCCTTAGAAACAGGGTAAACTTTTTTCTTGATGAGTTTGGAAATTTTACTGAAATCCCTGCGTTTTCAAATATGTTAACCGTTGGCGGTGGCCGTGGAATACGGTTTAATCTGTTCGTCCAAAGCTTTTCGCAGATTGAAGAAAAATACGGAAAGGAGCAGTCTGAAACAATTAAGGACAATTGCCATTGTTGGATATATCTCAAAACTGCGAACATTGAAACGGCAGGACAAATCAGCAAAAAGCTTGGGCAGTACACCACATCAAGCTACAGCCGTTCCGCGAGCTATAATTCGAGCGGCGGTCATAACGCCAATGTAAGCAACTCTATGAACTTAATCGCCCGGTCACTTTTGACAGAGGACGAAATTTTAAGGATTGAGCGGCCTTACGTTCTTGTGATGTATAGCGGACATTTTCCGGCGATGATGAAGCTGCCGGATTTATCCGATTGGCAGTTTAATATCGCCCTTGGCCTTGGGGATAAGGAGCATAACCGTCTTGTTAGGGAAATGCGAGAAAATCTCCGCACGGTGCGAAACCCGGCTGAAATCAAGTTTTGGGGCATTTGGAATGAGTATCGTAAGGAACAGCCGGATAGCCCCGATACGACCCCTGTTGAAAGAAAACCCGCAATACAGCACAGTAGCCGTCAAGAGGTGAAAACCGTTGACGAATATTACGGCGGTTATTACATAACACCGACCGTTGAAGAAAATAAACGCAGTAAAACTGTTACTCAAATGAAGCGTGAGAAACGAATTGAGGAAAGAAAATTAAGGGAAAGGGTTGATAATCTATGAAAAAAATATCTCGGAAAATTGGGAACTACTTGTCTAATGCGCGGGGGTGGTTGGCCGCCGTGGCAATATCACTATGGGCGTTTCTGAATAGCATTTCAGTATACGCCACCAACATTGGAAGCTCTAAACTGGCAACAGGAACTAAGAAATTGGTTGAGGACACTACAACGTGGTTGCTTGTTATTGCACCATTGGTGACAATTGTGGCAGTGATTTATTACTTTATTCGTAAGGCAATGAGCGATGAAATGGATCATAAAAAGTGGAACACCCGAATAACAACAGCTATTATTTCCTGTGTTGGCGTTGTAACGGCTTCGGTAATTATAAGGGTAGTTATGGCTTATTACCAGTAAATGGAGAACTGGCCAAGGAGGTGCTTCATTGGAACTAATTTTAATAGGGCTGTTTGTAGCTATTATAATGGGCAGCCAGTTTATTGTGGATGCTATGCTTAACAGTATAATTCCAATGGCATTTTATGCCGAGAATTATATGGCAACATCACTTGCATACCAACACAGCATAAATTTTACTGGTCTGTTTAACTTATTTTTCAGCTTCGGCTTATCACTAATTGTGCTTAAATTTTTGAAAAAAGGTTTTGAGGTTTATGTGGGTTGGCAGGAGGGGGACCCGGATTCAGACCCATTAAACCTTGTGGTAAATTTCTTAAAAGCTATAGTCATAGCTATGTGCTTCCCCATTTTATACGACACGCTCATTGAAATTGTAACGAAAATGCTTGACCAAACAGTGGCGCAAATTAACGCCTTAACCTCACAGCAAAGCCTTGTGGACGTTATCGTAAATCTTATATCAAACAGCATTTTTCAAGCTATTGCTGGGCTAATTCTCGTCATATGCTACTGCTTATTGTGGCTGCAATTCATGATGAGAGGTATTGAAATGCTTGTTATGCGTACAGGGCTTCCCATAGCCTGTACAGGGCTTTTGGACAGTACGCAGGGCATTTTTCAGCCATATATGAAGAAGTTTTTCCAAAACGCCGCCACGGTGCTAATTCAAGTGACACTTGTAAAGCTGTCACTAACCGTAATGATTTTGGGCAATTTGTTTTATGCCATTGCCGTTGTGTTTGTTGCAATGCGAACACCTAAGTTTATACAGGAATTTATGATACAGTCCGGCGGTTCCGGCGGCGGAGTTGTAAACACCGTTTATCATACTTCACGGCTTTATCAAATGGCTCGCAGTGCTGTGAAAAAGGCATAAGGGGGCAGCTATGGACTTAATTGATAACCTTTCAAACGTGCTGTTAATCCTCATTAGAGCCGGAGCGGTGTTCCGCTTGGCCTTTTGCTTTTTTAAGATGATAACGGTGGAGGAAGAAGCACCACAGTTTAAAAAGCGGCTTAAAAACACGCTGTTTTTTTATGTGCTTGCAGAAACAGCTTTCGTAATTAAGTCGGTGATTATTTTTTATTACACCTAAAAACGTTGACTTTAACATTGTGTTAAACTTCAATGCAATTCATTTGTATTGACCTATTGGCCCAAAGTCATATACTTTATTAAACGTTGGATTTGAAGAAATAAACTGTATGAAAACGGGGGTGTTATTCAATTGAGGATTGTCCTCAAACAAAAACCTGTCACCTTTTCTTAATGCCTGTAAAGCTGTTGGCATTTCATTAAGAAATATTTTATTTCTGATGAAAGCGTTACCCATAACCCCAGCTCCGTCTACAAGGACTTCGCCGGTTAATATGAGTTTTTGATTCATTTCTTTCCACTCAACGCTGACTTCATCTCGCATATTGGTTACTTGGTCTTCGGCGTACTGCGTGGCAATAAAGACAAATAGCTCTGCAGTTGTGTCCGAATGAGTGATTGTATATTTCCGCTCGGATATATTTTTTGTTGGGCTTATACCTTCTCTATATTGAGTAAATATTTTTCGTGGGCTTAAAATTTTCATTACTACCCTCCACTTTACTATTGTGCTACAATATATGCAAATAGTATTTTTGGTGAGAATAGTTTTGGCTAAGACACGACCCAAACCTCGAAAATTGGGTAACGGAAGTTTGTTACCAGGTAATGAAAAAATAAATCTTCAAAAGCACACGAATTTACCTCGTGTGCTTTTATATTGGAGTGATTAAGGTGGAACAAACAAGACGAGAAAGCCTGTATATCCCGGTCAACATCAAAACCCGGTATGAATTTTTTGACGGATACGGTATTGCGGAATTATTTTACTCGGCACTTACCGCAGCAGTGACCGGGTGCATAGCTCTTACCATATATGCGGCAACAAACAACACAGTCCTCTGTGTACTAATCGTGTTAGTAAGCGTTGCGGCTTCGGTAATGGCATTATCCAAAGACCAGAGTAATCAGTCGATTTTAGACCAACTGCGGTTTATGGTGCGATTTATGCGTGGGCAAAAGAAATATCCGTATGCTTATGCCAACGAATGGGGGGATTAACTTGCTTTTTGGGCTATTCCGTAAGAAAAAAGAAACGAAAGAAGAACTGGAGTTTAGACAACGGCAACAAACAGCCAATGAGTTTGTAAATGTGAAAGATGTGCGCCATTCCTTGCTTTATACGAAAGACGGCTATGTATTTGCCTTTCTAAAAATTAACCCTATTTCCCTTGAACTGCTGTCCCCAAGAGAAAAAGAGAAGAAAATACGCAACTTTGCGGCAGAGTTTTCCTCCGAAAAAAAGAGCCTAAAGTTTTTCTCAATCAGCCGCCCGGTTGATATTTCCGGCTTGTCGGCGTGGCTTTCAGAGCTTCTTGCACAAACTTTAGACCCTATCCGCAAGGAGCTTATTGCTTATGAAATAAGGGAAATCAACACATTTGCGCTTACCGGGGAAGTGATTGAGCGTCAATTTTATCTTATTTTATGGGAAGCCGCAAATGAGGACGGCGAAAAAGAAATTTTACGCCGGGCAAATGAGCTTGAAAATAAGTTTTTAAGCTGTGAAATGACCGCTGAACTTTGCGAACAGGAAACCATTATACGGCTGTTAAATTTGTTTGCCAACCCAAATTATGCACATTTAGAGGACGGCGACTTTACTCCGGCAATACCGTTTTTAGGCGCAAAGCACAGCAAAACCGGCTCATAGAAATGGAACTCTTAGGGCAAAATAGCCCGAAGAGGTGATTTTTATGGCAACAAAAAGTGCTATTTCCTTTGGGCTTGTTCATTATTTATCAGATGAGGGAACTGAACTTCGTAACAAGCGGAACAAGCGTGTTATCGCCATTTATCCCGAACTAAAGGATATTAATAAGCAAGTGAACAGGCGCTGTATATTAGACGGGGAAATATTTGTATTAAGCAACGGAAAGCCGGATTTTTTTGAGGTGCAACGCAGAAGCCTCATGTCAAATGCAATGAAAATATCTTTAGCCGCCACTAAGTTGCCGGTGTGCTTCACAGCTTTTGATGTACTTTACGCCGGTAATGAGCAAATAACCCATTTGCCACTAATTGAGCGTAAAACCATTTTAAATAAGTTGGTGACAGAAACGCCCCTTTTTGCAGTTTCACGAATCATTGAAAGAAATGGAATCGCTTTTTATGAAGCCGCCGCAAGCCAAGGCTTAGAGGGCATTGTAGCTAAACACAAGGACAGCAAATATTATTTTGGCAAGCGCACAAAGGAATGGATTAAAATAAAAAACCTCTGTGACGAGGACTTTGTTGTGTGCGGTTACTATATGAAAAGCGATAACGTGATTAGTGTAATAATAGGAGCTTTTGTGGAAAATAGGCTTATATATCAAGGCCACGTTGTTATGGGTGTTTCACGTTACGATTTTCAGAAAATGCAAGCTGCCCCCAAAGCTGTTAATGCCTTCTACCCAGACTTCCCCAATTTTGAAAACGCAGTATGGCTTAAACCGTCTTTAGTCTGCAAGGTGTCTTATATGGAGCGAACACGGCAGGGAGGTCTACGACAACCGGTGTTTAAAGGGCTACGTGACGATAAAATCCCGGCTGAATGTATGTTAAAATCAAACTGAAATGACTGTTATAGTTACCGCTATTCAGTAACTGAATTGCAGTCATTTTTTATTGGAGGGAATATGAAGATAGCAGCAAAACAACCGCAAGTGCAAATTAATAATCAACTGCTTAACACCATAACGCCCATTGGCGGTTTGGAGTTTTTCAGAAACAAGCTTCATATAGGTGAAAACATAGCCAAAATATACGCCATTGTGAAGTATCCGCAAACGATAGACCCCGGTTGGCTGGCTAAAATATCAAACATACCAAGGGCTGTCACTTGCCAAATATTCGAGCCTTGCGATAACAGCGCATTAATCGAATATTTATCCCGAAGCATAAGTTTGTACCGTGGAGTAGCCGAAAGCACAAGGGACGCCCTCGAACGGCAACGAGCCGAAAAGGCCGCCGATGATGCGGAAAAACTTATGCGGCAGATTGACATAAACGGCGAAACAGTGGGTTATATGTCAAACTTTATTATGCCGGTGGCAAGAGATGAAACAACCCTTGAAAAAATATGCCGGACAGTAGAAAGTACAATAGCAACCCTGCGGTGCAAGGTGCGGCTGTTATCAAGCCTACAGAAAGAGGGATACAAGGCAATTTCACCGTATCACATTATGAGCGATGAAATTCGCAACTTGACCCGGCGAAACGTGCCGTTATCAACATTTATGGGTGGTATGCCTTTCGCTTCCTCAGGCTATTCCGACCGAAAGGGCTATTATGTAGCGAAAGACACACAAAACGGCTTAATCGTCCTTGACCCTTGGACAAGGGGCGGTGATAGAACGAACACCAACTTTGTTATACTCGGTGTTGCCGGTGTCGGCAAAAGTACGGCGGCTAAAAGCCTTATTATTTCCGAGTTTATGAGCGGAACAAAAATTATATTGGTAGACCCGGAACGAGAAGTGAAAGAGCTTTGCCAAAACCTAAAAGGTGACTGGATTAACTGCGGCGGCAGTAACGGTGGTATGATTAACCCCCTTGAAATACGCCCTGCCCCCATTGATGATGAGGACGAAACAGGGGAACGGCTGTATGGCAACGATGGTAAGGGAATGGGGGCTATGGCACTGCACTTTAAAAGCTTTGAAATATTTATAAAGCTTTATATCCCGGAGCTTACAGAAATTCAAAAGGCGATATTAAAGCAAACGCTGGAGGAATTGTATTTCAGCTTCGGCATTACTTGGGATACGGACGTTACAAGGCTTAAACCTACGGACTTCCCAATTTTTAGCGACTTGTACACTTTATTAAAGCGAAAGCTTGATACTACAGAAGATAAGGCTAACCTTGAATACCTATGCGTTATTATCCGTGAGCTTGCGGAAGGCTCGGACAGCTTCCTGTGGAACGGCCACACAACCATAAACCCCAAAAGTAATTTTATATGCCTTGATACGTTTGACCTACAAAACACCTCCGATTCCGTTAAGAAAACCCAATATTACAACATCTTGCAATGGGCTTGGGAGCAGATGAGTAAAAACCGTAGCGAAAAGGTTTTGCTTGTCTGTGACGAGGCCTATTTACTTGTTGACCCGAATGTGCCGCAGTCGCTCATTTTCCTACGAAACGTGGCTAAAAGAGCAAGAAAATACGAAGCCGGACTAATGATTATATCCCATTCGGTGGTGGATTTTCTTGACCCTGCCGTTAAGATGTACGGTCAAGCCCTGTTAGACATTCCGGCGTACAAGCTGCTCTTTGGCTGTGACGGACCTAACTTGCACGAAACAACGGCACTTTATGGACTAACGGAAGTTGAGCAAGACCATCTTTTTAATAAAAAGCGTGGGCAAGCGTTGTTTATAATTGGCTCAAAACGGCTTTTGGTGAGGTTTGATATTGCAGCGTATAAGCTTAATAAAATGGGGCAAGGGGGTGGACGGTAACTTAAAAGTGACAAGGCGACAATTGAATGCCGCCTTGTCACTTTATATAAACAACCTATTTCTTAATGACAGGAATCCAAATTTCGCTTTTATATGTTGGAGAACTGGTATCACCGTCAGAATACCACTCTATTTCCGGGCTTTTGGCGTGTTCGTAGCCGGAGGATGGCAGCCATTCCGAATATATACGTTTCCATAATTTTTGGAGCGCATCCGGCATAGGTCCAATAGCTTCAAAAATCGCCCACGTTGAAGCCGGAATGTTAAGCTTTGAAAGGCTTTCGGGGCAAGGGTTTGTTGTTGCCGCGCCAATCCAATAATCAAAACCATTGTCATACATATCGGCACAAACCCCAAGAAGCCCGGAGGGTTCACGATTAGCTTGACTGCAAATTAAGGCAGTAGTTTCCTTTGAGATATTTTGCCACATTTGAGGTATTTTTAAATAATTTTCCTCATTGGCAAGAGAGATAAATTCCTTAATGCCAACGACCGTAAAACCCTCTTTTTCTTCAATACGATAATTCATTGCAACCACTCCTTCGATTGTTAGGGTAAAGGTTATGCGTGGATACGCTTTTAGGGTGACACCTTTTTCCCTCGCTTTTGAGGGCGGTATGCCGTGTAGGTTTTGAAATGCTCTCGTAAAGGAATCCGCAGAATTATAGCCAAATTTCAGTGCAACATCAATAACTTTTGCATTACTTTGTTGCAATTCAAGTGCGGCAACTGTAAGCCTCCTTCGTCGGATATATTCCGAAATAGGAATACCTATTACAAAACCGAACATTCTTTGAAAGTGAAATTGAGAAAGACAGGCAATTTAGCAACATTCCCATAGTCAATTTCTTTATCAAGATGCTGCTCAATATAAGTAATAGCGTTATTCAAGCTTTCAAGCATATCCATTTAAGCGCCCCCTTGCTAACAACAATACCACAATAATTAAGTGGCTGTCCGACAATCTATGCTCTTATTTGCAGGGTAGTTGTCAGATGTAATTTATATTAACACAATTGTTAGTTAAAATCTATGAAAAATACAGGAGTGAATTAATGAAACCAACAAAACAAGACGCACTAATAAAAAAACTGGAGCGTGAGTACAACCAGTTTAGAAATCACGTTCTTGGTTTATCAAAGGAACAGATTTTTGACCGTGCTTGCGAGATTACGGCCAAAGAGGATATTAAGGGCTACATTGAAAGCGAGGAATTATCGCCAAACAAGATAAATCAGCTTCTCTCTTACACTAATCCACTTGATGCGCTATATATGTTATGGCTAAAGCAAGACACAACAAAGTCCGATGAAATGGACAACTTGTTGTGGTATATGTGTGATTATCTGCCGAAAAAAACAAATGAGGACAGCGTGACAATTTTTCCTGGTAACTCACAAACGGTTGAAAATACGGCTTATGCCTATGACGATGAAGAACTGGAGGACGATTTTGAAATGTGATGTGGAACGGAGGTTAAATAATGGCGATAAGCCCTGCAACCGTTAAAATTGCGGCTAAGATTGCCTTCAGCATTTTGACGGACGAAGAAACAAGAAACAAAGTGATAACCCTGTGCGCTGTTCTACTTGCCGGGGTTATTTTATTTGTAAGCCTTACAGTTTACATATTAACTATGCCCTTTGCGTGGCTTGCTGATTTTTTTACAGGCGACCAATACGAAAACGTTCAAAACTTCCGCATTGAAAACGGCTACGACCAACGCATTTTGCCCGGCGATGAGAACTACATAGAAGGTGATGGGCTTGATTATTCGGATATTTTATACCAAAGCGGTCAAACGGAAGTGGTTTATTACAGTCAGCTTGACTCACGTTGGAAAAATCTGCCCTACGGAAAGACCAGTACAATCGGCGAAGCCGGTTGCGGCCCTACATCACTTGCAATGGTGGTATCATCGCTAACAAGCAAAACCATCGACCCGGTGCAGATGTGCAAGTGGAGCTACGAAAACGGTTATTTATGCGAGGGAAGCGGCAGTTATCATAGCTTAATACCCGAAGGGGCAAAGCATTTCGGGCTATCGGTGGAGGGTTGCACGGCAAAAGAGCCACAGCGCATTGTGGACGCATTATCAAGCGGTAAGCTTGTTGTAGTCATTTTGGGCAAAGGGCATTTTACAACAAGCGGCCATTTCTTGGTTATGCGTGGAGTAACATCAGACGGAAAAATACTTGTTGCCGACCCTGCTTCTAAAAGCAAGAGCGAAAAGGAATGGGATTTATCCATTTTTCTTAATGAAGCACGAAAAGGAGCGGCGGCCGGAGGCCCATTTTGGATAATAGGTTGATTATTTATAAAAAGGAGTGAAAAACCCTATGAAAACAGCTTTACAGGCAATTGACAACTTAACAAAAACCCCTGAATATACGCCGGAAGCGATAAAGGCTCTTATGAAACGGCTAAAGCTTGGGGAAAAAGCCTTTGCGGTTATTATGAACGTAACACCAATGACCGTAAGGCTATGGACGAGCGGTGCAGTAAAACCCTGCAACCTTTCACGCCGTCTTATTCAAATATACGCCGCCTGCCCGGAAATCGCCGACAAGCTGGCAAACGGCACTGGGGGCGATAAACAATGAGTATATCACCCCAAAAAGTCATTGAACTATTTGTTTATGCCATTATTCTAATTTTGGCTGTTATATGGGCAATAAACCGGGGAGGGATTTATAAGCCGCCAAAAACTACGCCGGAGATAAATATTAGGCAAGTAACCGAGGATAAGAAAACAGAGCCGCCGGGGGAACTTGAATACGCTTTGCCGCCAAAGGCTGAGTTTGCGCCCCAAAACTAACTTTGTCCACTGCCCACTAACAACTAATCACTGAATTGGGGGTGATAACCATTGTTATATTTATATCCGAACTGCGCCCAAGCTTGCTTGATGAGGTGTGTTCCAAACATTTTTTGATGTACAGCAACGTGCAAGAACGTGAATTTAAGAGGTTTATCGTTGGCGGCGGTGCGGATTTTTCATATACGAGCCACTTTGTTGTTGACCTTTCTGCCATCAATGATGACTATTCAGAAGTTTTGGAAGCGGTTTCTGCAATTCAAAGTATGTACCGGGGCAAGCGGCTTGTGTTTTTGGCTGATAAAGAGCCGGAAAACAGTCCGATAATCAGCAAGCTTATTGATAAGGGCGTATATGACATCATAACGCAGCTTTCAGACGAAGAACTGGAAAAATGCCTGTTAGCCGGTAAAACGAAAGACGAAGCACTCGACCTATTAGAGAATCCGACAACTGTTGAAACAAAAAAAGTATTGCCGGAAATCCCTTTGCCGGAAAACTCGATTGCTGAAAAGCCTATGCCGACACCACCTATTTCCACAAAAGAAAAGCTTACGGCAAACCGTGATTTTCGCAAGCATAAAGCATTTGTAACCGTTGCAGTTAGCGGAACAGAGCCGCACATAGGCACGACCCACCAAGCACTTTTGATAACAAAATTCCTTTCAGCCATTGGGTTTAAGGCTTGCTACCTTGAAGCTAACCCCATTCATAAAATTCATTATATTGCCGGTGCCTATACCGTCAACGCCAACGAGCGGAAAAAGGTGTTGCAGTTTGAGGGTGTGGATATGTACTTTGACTTCAAGCTAACTGATGTAATTTCGGCCGGTTATGATTTTTTTGTGTTTGACTTCGGCTGTTTCCAACATACACAACCTACAGCATTTCTAACAAAAGATATAAAGATTGTTGTTGGCGGTGCAAAGGCTTGGGAAATTCCGGCGTACAGGGCAGTTTTTGATGGTGTTGGCGGTTTAACCGATATTAACTTCATTTTAAATTTTGCGCCGCAACGTGAAAAGGCCGATATAAAGGCCCTTATGGGTGATTATCGTGGCACTACGTTCTTTTCTGAATTTGCGCCTTATCCTTTTGAATATGGCGTAAACCATAATATTTATAAGGCTATTTTTGAGGATTATGTGACGGTTGAAAAGGCAGAAACAGGCGCAGAAACATTCAAAAAGGCAAAAACTAAGATTTTTGGGAGGTGGTAAATTGTAAATGAAAAAGGGGTTCTATGAAAGTTATAAACAGGAAAAGGGGCAACAGGAACGCCCAATAATTGTAAGAAATGCGAGCTTTGTATCGGCGTTTGTGGAGCTATTCGGCGCACTCATAACCGCTGTTTTGTATTTTTGCACGGCAGTTTTAGCAAGTGTCGGTCTTACAACTTTGTTAAACAAAGCTTTGAGGGACTTGTTTGTTGAAATGGTGTTGCAGTTGTTCAAATGAAGGAGGTGTTTTTTTGAAACTTGTTTATATAGCTTCACCACTTCGGGCTGATACACCCGAAGAAATATCTAAAAACAGGGAAATGGCAGTTGCTTACTGCCAAAAGGCGCAGATTATGGGGGAATTGTTTGGGCAGATGATTATTCCCATTTCACCAATAGCAAACTTTTCATACATCAACGAAGCCGACCCAAAAGAACGGCAAAAGGCTTTAGGAATGGGGCTTGCGCTGTTAAGCCGGTGTGACGAAATCTGGGTTGCCGGGGATAAAATATCCGAGGGTATGAAAGTTGAAATTAACGCCGCACATCAGATGAAAAAGCCTATTTTATCAATGGGCATTGATAGCGAGATTATCAAGGCTGCAATTGATAAGCCTAAACAGCTCTTGACTGCCGAGCATTGCACTGGCGAAGCGGAATATAAAGGGAAACTGCTTGTTTTGAAGCCAGAAGCCCTTGCAGAGTGGTGTACAACGCCCGAAAACCAACTTTGGGTATGCTCCCACGGTAATGGGGCTTCTCCCGGTCGTATGGGGCAATCTGTGTTTGTAGAAAATCTTTTTGATGGCGAAAAAGGCCGTTGGGATAGACATAACTTTTATGGCGTTGCGGATAATCAAAAGCTCCCCGAATGGGCGCAAGAAAAATGGGCGGCGCTTAACAATAATGAAAATAATTTTGATATGGAAATGGAGGGGTAGTATGAAGAACAAACAAGGGCGAAGATTGGCCCTTATTTTATTGCTATGGACTGTTTTTTCGCATACGCCTGTTTATGCGGAGGAAAAACCTTTACAGGCACAATTGCCCGGTAAGGAAAGCGTTTTAGAAGCACAGCTTCCTTCAAAGGTTTACACAGGAACGGAAATCGCCGCACCAACAGCTACAGCCACAACATCACCGCCATCGGCGACAGAGCCGGAGAAACCAAAAATTATTTTATACCCTATCGAAGTACAAGAGTTTGTAACAGACGGCAATCGGCAAGTCGTAAAAATTTATGAGCTTGCAGATGATGAAAAGCCGGAAAATATCGACACGGCAGCTTTTGAGCGAAACGGCTGGCGATACACCTTGATGGACGTTATTAAAAAGGAAACGGCGGCGGCAGATGTTAGGGAGCATACGGAAACGGTTACAAAAAACACCTCAACAAGGGATATGGATACTATTTTAAAGCAGCTTGAGCCGACAATGGATATGTCCACCGAGGACGGATATTCCGGGGTGTTACAGCTTGATATTTCCTCTATTGTTTGCGAAACCGCCGGATACAAAAATAATAGTTATACCGTGACGGCAACAAGGGAATATCCGCACTTATCCCAAAACGATACGTCACTGATACCTAAAACAGTATCCGAAAACGGCGCAACATTAACCCTTTCCGGGGTTACGTGGCAAGCCCAAAACAACACGGCAGTGGACTATAATTCCATTCCCGACAGTTATAAGGCAATCGCCAAATACACCACAACAGTAACAAAAACAAGCGTAACCGGCTATGTAACAACAGCAACCTACAGGGGAAGTATTTCAAAGATGCTAAAAGGCAAGACGGTTTATGCCGTATATTTTTCGGGGAAAGAAATTGCGCCGCCAACGCCTACACCGCCTCCACCCCCTGTCGAAGAAGAAGCACCCTTTAATCCATTACCCATAGCCGCAACCACAACTACGGCAACAGGGCTTATTGGCGGCTTTGTGTTTTTCTTTTTTATTCGGCGAAACGTGAAGGTTTTTAATCTAAAAGACGGCAAATTTACGCCAATAGGCAAGGTTTTGGTATCATACAAAAACCCTGTTATTGACCTAACAAAGTTCACGGAAATAGCCGCCACAGGTAATTTTATTATTGTGCTTAACAAGGCGGCAGCCAAAAAGCTAAACGGCAAGATGGTCACAGTCAACTACGGCGAAAAAAGCTTCCAACACATTGTTGACGGCGGTGACAGCGAATACGAGTTTGAAGTTGATTTTTAAAGCTTCTTTAAAAACTCAATAAGGCTTTTTCGTTGCTCCGGGTTAAGCTTACTGATTTGAACAGCCAACTCATCACGGTAAAATTTATCCTCCGAGCCTTCGTCAAAAAAATCCTTTAAACTAATTTCAAGGGCGTCACAAATATAGCCTAAAGTTTCGACCGTAGGCTTCTTTGTTCCGGCTTCTACTTCTCGTAAAAAACTTTGGGAAATGCCGGACATATTTGCAAGCTTGTTTGTGGTTAAGCTTTTTTGATTTTTCAGTTCTGTAATGCGTTTTGCTACATCCATTTTGAACCTCCGAAACTGTGTCTATAGATTTAACTATATACTTCTATAGAAATAATTGTTACATCTATAGTGTTTACAAATATAACTCTAAAGATGTATAATGTTATAGCTATAGAGTTAGCAGGAGGTGCGTAAATGAAAGTATTGGGCTTTACAGGACACAGGCCCCATAAATTACCTTGGGGCAATAATGAAGAGGACGAGCGTTGTTTAGAACTTAAATGTTTAATGGAAAAGGAGATAACAAGGCTCGTAAGAGAGGAAAATGTAACATATATGCTATCGGGTATGGCGCAGGGCATTGATATTTATGCGGCTGAAATTGCCATTAAGCTTCGTGAGCAAAACCCGGATATTTTTCTTGAATGTGTTTTACCCCACGAGGAACAGGCGGCTCGGTGGTCATTGTTTTGGCGAAACCGCTATTTTTCTGTAATGGAGCGTTGCGACAAAGAATATTTGCTACAGGACATTTATACGGCTGATTGTTACGCTAAACGCAACGCCTACATAGCTAACCGTTGTGACATACTGCTTGCAGTGACAAGCGGCGCAAGAAGTGGTGCGGAACAAACGGTAAAAATGGCACAAAGCCTTGATAAAACTATTCTTGTGATAAATCCCTTAACTATGGAAATAAAAAGATGCAACTAAAAACATTATCGTTAGAGCGCAGAGCATAGGCCTTGCGCTTTTTTTATTGAAGGAGGTTGTTATTTGAACACAATCCTATGCGGCGATGCTTTTACAATAGTAAAAACACTACCTTCTGAAAGCATTCAAATGTGTGTAACTTCACCGCCATATTACGGTTTACGTGATTATCAAGTCGATGGGCAGATAGGATTAGAGTCCACACCTTTTGAGTATGTGTCTAAGCTTGTCGAGGTCTTTAGAGAGGTGCGCCGAGTGCTTACTAATCAAGGTGTTCTCTGGCTAAATATCGGGGACAGTTACTCGGTGGGCAAAGGTTTTGACACTATTAAGCCTAAAAATATGCTTGGTATACCGTGGGCGCTTGCCTTTGCTTTGCGTGATGACGGCTGGTTTTTACGCTCAAATGTAATATGGCATAAACCAAACGCTATGCCGGAGTCTGTTACAGACCGTCCGGCGAAATGCTATGAACACTTATTTTTACTATCAAAATCCCCTAATTACTATTTTGACAATGAAGCTATAAAACAGCCGGTTGCAGACGGAACAATCGAGCGTATGAAAAGGGGTATGTCTGCCAACCACAAATATTCTGTGGGTGCGCCGGGGCAAACCCTGCAAACCCTCAATAAGCCTCGTAAAAAAGCAAGCGAGCAGGACTTACCCACTATGCGAAACAGCCGCGATATTTGGTCAATACCGACAAAAGCCTATAAAGGGGCGCATTTTGCCACATTTCCAACTGAGCTTGCAACAAAGTGTATTTTATGCGGCTGCCCGGAGAATGGCATTGTGCTTGACCCGTTTTTCGGTAGTGGAACAACCGGGGTTGCGGCTATTTTGAACGACAGGCAATATATCGGCATTGACATTAACCCGGATTTTTGCCGTCTTGCCAGTAGCCGCATTGAAAACACGGCAAAATTAAAGGGGGTGGGGCTTATGTAGTGCAAAGTGCTGCTTGATTATAAACTATTTGAAGAAAGGATTGACTGTTTTGAAAAAGACTGTAATGGCAATTGTTGTTATGCTTTTTACCCTGTGCTTGGTAGCTCCGGCATATGCTATGAATTACCAGTACGAATCTGGGGCTGACACAAAATCTACATTTGGCACACCTACACAAACGGACGTTATGCCCAAAAACCCCGAACTTGAAAATGTGCGGCGCAATAAGGACGTTTCATATTTCCCACCCTCCTACGGTATTTTTTCGGGGGATATTCCGACCGACCCATCAAGTCTGTATCACGATAATTTAAGAAGCGGTGAAGCGAGAAATGTTACAAATTCGACTGCTTTAGGTAGTGATAATGGGGCAGTACCTATCATTGACGGTACGCTTACGGCTTCCGGCAACTTAGGCGGCACTACAATGAGTGATAGCGGCGTATTGATTTCAACGTCATTGTTTGCACAAGAGAGTGTAAACACTACACCACTTTACTATGATGACGGCAGTATCGGCATTTTGTCTATCCCAAAGCTAAAGCTTAGTGTTCGGGTATTTGAAGGAGAAACTGTTGACAGTATGAAACGCGGCGTAGGTCACTTTGAATTTACAAGCGTTTGGGACGGCAACGTTGCTTTTGCCGGGCATAACCGTGGTGCTTCTGATTACTTCGGTGGCGTTAAAAACCTCGCCAACAGTGACATAATTACTTATGAAACAAAATACGGTATAAGGCGTTATGAGGTTTATAACAAAGTCAAAATAAGCGACACCGATTATTCTTATCTCGGCTGGACTTCTGAAAATATCGTTACACTCATCACTTGCGTTGAAAATTCTCCAAACCAAAGGTGGTGCGTACAGGCAAGAGAAATAAAATAACTTAAAACACCGTAAAACCGGCAAAATTTTATTTTCCTACTTGGCGCCTTAAATTATTTTTGGTATATTCAAGGTAAGAAAGAATATGAGGGAGGGTTACGCTGTGAAAAGTAGAGGAAAGGGACAATTTATAGCCGGTTTTGTGTTGGGAGCGGTCATTTTCAGTAGTTTAAGCGTGTGCGCCGCCGATATTATTGCAAAGCGCACCGCTTCCCGAATTATGGTTAACAACAAGGAAGTAAGCATAGAAGCATATAACATAAATGACCGAAACTATTTTCAGCTTAGGGATTTAGCTAATGCCGTTGGCTTCGGTGTGGACTTTGACGGAATAACAAATACCGTTTTTATCTCAACTAATGCGGTAAATAACGAAGCAGTAAATGCAGGTCAGACAACATCAAGCACAGCAAACGCTACAACCCCTGCAAGCGATGAGCCTTTTGTATTTCAATATAAGGTCGGGGATACGCCGGGGAATATTATTAAAGACCCGGATAATTTCAATCCTCGTAGTGCAAAGACTTATACTGATGAGTATATGTATGGGTCATTAGGGCAGTGTGCTTGGTATGCAGACAACAGGTTTTATGAAGTTCATGGCATAAGACTTGCCTTATACGACTTAGGTTCGGTGAAGGATTATATAAACAACGCATACAAGTTTACTGACCTTTCTGCAATAAAAGATATAGAGGACATAAGAAACCAATGCATAGCAGTTTATAAGCCTACTTCTGACCCTAATCACCCCGGCCATCTGCGATTTGTAGAGTATGTTGAGCGTGATTCAAACGGAAACCCTACTAACATCTATTTTACAGAATCCAATGGGGCCGACACAATAACAAAAGGTCAATTCGACCCCGGCGTTGATGGAGTTGTAAAAAAAGAAACTTTTGAGCAATTTAAGGCGGTGTATTCTATGGAATTAATCGGATACATAGTGCCAAGCAAGTGACAAATCAAATTCAGCAAAACGGTTTAGATGAAATATCTAAGCCGTTTTTTAATTTAAGGAGGAAAAAATGAGAAAAATTATTTCTGCTTTGTTAACTTTTTTGTTTGTATTTAACAGTCTTTCAAGCGTTTATGCCGGAACATCTTTAGCTGATGCTATGGCAAAAGAAAATCTATACGTCAAATCTCCAGGAACACAGCTTATGACGTGGAAAGGCGTTATTAGCCGCGATAACTTTGCTCCGGCGCTTATTGTATATTCAAAGGACGGAAAGGAATACCCTGCCTACTGCCTTGACCCGGACAAAGCTGGAGTTGAGGATATTGGGGCAAAAAATTACGATGTGGACGTGGACGAATGTATCACAAACCCAAAGGTTTGGGGTGTTATTACAAACGGATACCCATATAAGACCCCTGCGGAGCTTGGTTTAAACTCAGATTATGAAGCTTATTATGCCACAAAAATGGCACTTTGGGCTACTGTTCACGCAAACTACAGCAATATTAATGATTGGGCGGCAAACGGTGCTCACAATGCCCATGTTGAAGCGGCTATGAAATCAATTTATGCCGCCGGAAACGCTGTTTCAAGTATACCTTCAACAATTGTTACAGTTACGCCGGATTCAAGCATTGCTCTTGAGGTAGAAAACACTCTTGAACAAAGCTTTTCAGTATCATCGAATGTTCTTATAAGCGAATATACTGTTTCACTTGGCACTAGCGCACCAGCCGGAACGAAAATTACCGGCCTAAATGACAACCCCAAAACAGTTTTTCAAAACAACGAGAAATTCAAGGTTGTAATTCCTCGAACAAATAAAAGCCGTGAGGGAAGTTTTCCTATTAACATATCTGTCAATGAGGAAAACAAAGCCATACTTTGGGGGCAATCCCACTCCGATAAACAGGATTATGCTGTAGTTCCCAAAACATTTGACTTAGTAACTGCACAAGCTACAGCAAATTTTATAGAAAGGACAGGTGATACACCACCGCCGCCGCCAACTCCGGGTAAGCTACTCATAAAAAAAATTGAAGCCGGTACAACAAAGGGGCTTGCAGGTGCAGTGTTTCGCATTACAAAGGCTGACGGTGGCATTGTAGGGGATTTTGTTACCGACACAAGCGGTCAAATTACTATATCTCTTGAAGCCTACGGAGCGTACTTTGTTGACGAATTAGTACCTCCGGCAGGGTATCAATTGGACATTAATAACCATAAAGACATAGTTATAACCCCCGACCAAACGGCCGTTTTAACCTTTGCCAATAAGCCTGTGCCGGAGCTTGAAATAATCAAGATAGATGCCGACACAGGCGAAAAGCTAAAAGGTGCGGTTATTCGCATAGCCATTGACGGCGGCAGCCAGTTTGTTGACGTTGTGACCGATAACACTGGCACAGCCCGTCTTGTAGATTTGAAAGACGGCACATATACCGTCACCGAAATAACCGCCCCAAGCGGTTATTTGCTTAATTCTACACCGCAAATGGTAAAGATTGAAAGCGGAAATAAAACTGTAGTAACAATAAAAAACAGTAGAAAACCGGGGCTTCGCATAAAAAAATATGATGAGGACACAGGCCTACCCTTGCCCGGAGCAGAATTTTCAGTAGCTAAAAAAGGCGGCGCAATTGTTTATGAGGGTATCACCGACAAAAGCGGTGCAATAATCCTTGAGGGATTAGAGCCGGGTTGGTACACCATAACGGAGATTGCCGCTCCTAAAGGATATTTAATAGCAACGGAGTCAAAAGATGTGTACCTTGAACCGAACAAGGCATTGGAAGTAAAATTCGATAACAGGCTGCGCCCATCTTTGCAGATTATTAAGCTTGATTCTCAAACAAATAACCCCTTACAGGGCGCAAAATTCCACGTCCGTAAGACCGAGGACGGAACTGTTTCCGAGTTTGTTACCGATGAAACAGGCACAATAATCATAAATGACTTAGACGAAGCCATTTACACGGTTGTTGAATTTGAGGCCCCGGACGGATACTTGCTTGACCCTCAACATAAAGACATAAAACTGGAATGGGGCAAGACAAAAACCCTTGTTTTTAGCAATAAAGCAAAGCCCTCTCTTGAAATTCTCAAGATAGATGAGGATACCAAAAAGCCTTTAGAGGGGTCTAAATTTCGTGTTACTCGTTCCGAAGGAAATACTACATCAGAATATGTAACCGATAAAAATGGCCGCATTCTCATCACCGGGCTTGAAGCTGAAATATATACTGTTGAGGAAATTGTTGCGCCCTTTGGTTACTTGCTTGAAGCGCAGCACAAAGACATTCAGCTCGAATGGGGCAGGACAAAAACACTTGTTTTCACTAATAAAGCACGCCCAACCCTTGAAATAAAAAAGATAGACGCTATTACAGGCAAGCCACTTTCGGGCGCACGGTTTAAGGTAACGAAAACCGAAGATAAAACTGTTTCCGAGTATGCAACAGACGAAACAGGGATTATTACAGTAAAAAACCTTGATGAATCCGTTTATACTGTGGAAGAAATAGCTGCCCCGGAGGGTTACATTTTGGAGCCACAACACAAGGAAATTGCTCTTGAATGGGGGAAAACAAAAACCCTCATTTATGAAAACACTCGAAAACCTACGCTTATTGTGACCAAAATCAACGCACTCACTTACAAGCCCATACCCAACGCCACGTTTAGGATTGAGTATGAAAACGCAAGCGGCGGACGTGTGGCTCTTGGAGCATATCGTACAGACAAAAATGGCCAGATTATATTGCCGAAAGTAAACCCCGGTTGGTATGTTATCACAGAAACGATAGCAGCACCGGGTTTTTCTTTGCCTAAAAACCCTGTAACAAGGGTTTATTTATCACCCGGTGAAAATGCTTATTTGGAAGATGGGAGCACAACCGGCACAGAACCGGCTTTGCCCTCTGCACCCTCTGCCGGGGATACAGACGGTACGAATATCACAGTAACAAGCGGCAACGAATACAAGCCAACAATTGTGAACGGTGAGGAAATATTTAACTATCCCCTTAACTCCATTGTAATTAAAAAGGTGAACGCCAACACAGGCGAGCTTTTAGCAGGGGCGGCCTTTGAAGTGCGCAAGGTTTCAGAGGATATTTCCGGCAACTCCGGCACAGTTATCGGGCGGTATGTTACTGATAACTCCGGGATTATCGTAATCACCGGGCTAGAAGCCGGGGCGTATATCGTGGAGGAAGTGCAGCCGCCGACAAATTACTTGCTTTCAGAGAACTCTAAGCAACAGGCGTGGCTAAAGCCGGACGGCACTTCCATTGTGGAGGTTACGTTTAGCAATTATCCATACGGCAGTATCCTTGTAACAAAGGTGGACGCCCTAACAGGGAAGCCCCTTGCAAATGCACGGTTTAAGGTAACAGACGGCG
>CAZTAY010000032.1:0-21883 GCA_964611655.1 uncultured Eubacteriales bacterium | reverse complement strand
GATTCCAACGATATTCAGAAGATTATTTTCGATAAGAAAAATTTTTTAGACATGATTGAAAGCAAATGTATTTCGATAATGTCTGACTCTGCAAGCGATTTAGATGCCATCGGCTTTTACAATTGATAATTCCTAACTTTTTATATTCTAATAAAATTTAACAGGCTGAAATGCCGCAACTGCGGCATTTCTAAGAAAAAGCTTTTTAGGGGTCAGAAAACATATACAGGTAAATTTCTTACCTTACTGTTCAAAATCCAAGCATACCCGTTCTTTCATTACACTTCCCACAAATTCACTAACCTTTATGTGTTCAGGATGAACTTGATATTTTGCTAAATCCTCTTCAGATTTAAATAAGCTGTCTAGCATAACCTTTCTGGTACTGGTTGTAGCAAGCTTAATATTAACCTTTATTTCAACAATCTCAGATATTACATTTTTCAGACTTTCAATGTCCTTTTTAAGCTTAATAGCATTATTAAGGTTCTCCTCATCTGAAAATCCGTCTTTAAAATTCCATGCAACAATATGCCTAAAAATAGTCCTCATCTCCTGTTTTGTTTATTGATAATATAAAGTATATATGAAATATTGGTTAATATCCAGAAAAATATAAAGCCCACCAGGTTTCCCCCGATGGACTTATGCTAGAGACCTTTTAAATTGAAGTGTTTTCAAAACCCTTAAAAGACTTTCTCTTAGAAATGAGCAAATGCTGCATTTCTGTAAATATTCTTTGATTCTTATCTTAAGAAATGAATGTAGCTTATAGCAAAGCTCGGATTTTATATATCAGGGCGTGCCACTAATGTACTTTATACAGAAGATTACCTATAAACAATTACAATTTGCCTTTTGGAGTTAAGCCAATCAACATCGCAACCCAAATTCTCCGCTGCAAAACGGATGGGCACCATTGTTCGAGAGTTTATGACTGCCGGCGCAACGTCGATAGTTTTTGATGTGCCGTTAACCGTTATGGTTTTCCCATTAAGGGTCATTACAACAGCTTGATTTTTATAGTTTAATGAGATTTTTCTTGTGTAGTCATTCCAGTTAACTGTGCCGCCCATTGCTTCTACTATAGCACGAATAGGCACAACAGTACGGCTGTTTAAAATAAGAGGTGTTGTACCTCTGCCGGGGTCTATTTCTTCCCTAACGCCGTTGACACTCATATATGGGTCATCCAGGGTCATCAAAACAAATTTCTTAGGCTCTGGAGAATCAGAAGCGTTACCACCTAATATTGTTTGACCGGTTCTTACCGTAATTTTAGTTGTTATAGGGCCAAGCTCTTCTTTCAGGCCTTCAAATGTTCTTGCCTCTTTTATGACTTGACGAACTGTGTAGTAATAAGTCATGTTTGCATCCACGTTAACGTCTACAAACTCGTTGCTGGTTATATAAAAGTCCGTTGCCGAAACGCCCTCTTCGGACTGGTTGGTGCTTCTAAAAACTCTATAACCAACTCCGCCTCTAACAGAACCCCACCATAGCTTAACACCGGATGAAATGCTTTCACCAACAAAGCCATTGATTTGGTCTCCGGAAGGTGGTTGTGTGGTAGGTTTAGGGTTATCAACTTTTTCATAACGCTCTTGTCCACCAGCGTCATTTTTGCCAGTAAGGATTTTTCCGTCAAATTCTAGAAAATTTACGCTAACAAGATAAGAACTATCATTGGGAGAAACAATCCAGTCACCAGCGTCAGCAAAAACCGTTCCATCCTCTTTTAGTGTCATAGTACTTAATGAACTTAGTTCCTTGCCGTTCTTTGTCCATTCATACCGCACCTTATAAACCGAACCTTCTTTGTAAACTGTCATATATGTAGTATACCGGCCTTGTGAATTGGTAAAATAGCCTTCATAATACCCTAAAAGGTCTTCAAGGTTCATTGTTTTAGGCTTAGGACTTTCGACTTTCCCGTATTCACATACAAATCCAAAGAGACTTAGATGGTATCCTGACGTGTTATCCCCGTCGTTTTTAAGATCGTTCCATGCGTTATTTTTAGCGCCGGAAATATGAATAAAAGCTTCTGCATTACCTGTATTATTGGGTTCACCTGGCGCCCATTTGTTATATGAAAATGGTTCATCTGTTACCCAAAACCAGTTGTTGTTATTTTTATATCCGCCTAACCAGTAATTATACCTATCGCCTTGTTTTATCAAATTCAGAATATAGTTGTTTTCAGCATCACTGCTGACTGTAGCTAAATATCCACCCCTTGATTCACAAAATTCCTTTGCTTCTTTCCATGTCATATTCATGTTGTATACTTCGTACCTATGACCGTCATATTCACCTATCGCTGACGGAGTTGTGGAATTAGGGTCTGTTGCCTTAATGATGAATCGTTCCCCACCCTCACGGGTAGAATGAAAGCCATTTGCGCCGATACGAAAATCAATGCCGTAAACTCCATCTGTGAATGCATATGGCTCTCCAGACCCATCAAAGAACCCAATTGATACTGAACCATAGTTGTTGCCTGATCTAACATTCCCTGCACTTAGGATTCTTGTGCTAACTCCCTGAACAAGACTCCATTCACCTGTGCTATTGTTTTGCTTATACAATACGGTTTCCTGTGCAACATCAAGATTCTCCAGAATGAAATAATCACCAGTACTATCATAACTAACATTGACTTTATGGCTGTTTCTTTCCCATGTTATAGTAACCGGACAATTTGGGTTGCTCCTGCTTCCTTCTTTCCAATCCAGACGGTATTTGGCTTCTTCTGCAAATGCCATCATAGGTAATAAAGAAAGGCAAATGGCAATCGCCAATACAAGGGCAAAAATACGTTTTTTCATCTTCAATCCCTCCATTAAAAATAAGCTGCTAGGGCGTGTTCCCACTAAGCTAATAACAATCTTTTCGGTTGATTTTACGCCATTTTTTTCATCAGATCCTAGCATAATTTTTCTATTATGCGTCGTTGCTTCTTCCTAAAATCTTGCCATTCCATTAGCGGGAACACCCTGATCAATAACATACTGCACCACTTGATACCCGGCAACAATTATGATATCTTAGAGTATATCACTGATAAGTTTTTTTCGTTATGTATTATCTTACAATTCGTTATGTAATATCGTACGATATTTCTGATATACCCAAGAAACAAAGTGGGCATTACAACAAGCAAAAAAACACAACTACAGCCGTTCGCTTACATGATGTAAAAGATAAGAGAATATTATTTTATAGATTGGAGACTGAACCGTGTACGGAGTTTATATTGTGGACGATGAATGGTTGATAGTGGAAAACTTAATAAATTATATACCATGGAACGAAAACGGCTTTGAAGTTATAGGTTCAAGCGTTAATCCCGTTAAAGCAATTTCCGAAATCCTTGAGAAAAAGCCGCAACTTATATTTTGCGACTTAAAAATGCCAAGTTTGGACGGCATAACTTTATTGAAAAAAGTTCGGCATGAGGGACTTGATTGTGAATTTGTGATGCTTAGCGCATTTGGAGAGTTTGAAGCCAGCCGTAGTTTTTATCGGCTTGATGGTTTTGACTATCTTTTAAAGCCACTCAACGGACAAGAAGCCGAAATTCTTTTGGAGCGACTGAGCCGGAAAATATCCTTAAAAACACCTCAAAAACCAGTGAGCACCTTAGGCCACACAAATGTTCCTGCTTTTGATGAAATTATTGAGTATATTACAAAAAACTGCGATAAAAAACATACACTTGAAAAACTTTCAACAAAGTTTAATATATCTCAGTCCCATATATGCGGTTTGTTTTCCAAATATTACGGATCATCTTTTACGGTTTTTTTAACCAACATTCGCATGAAAGAAGCAGCTCGGCTTATTATAGAAACCGAAACAGCATTTAAGGAAATTGCAATCCAATGCGGCTACTCTGATTACTTTTACTTTTACAGAGTCTTTAAAGGCTACTTCGGCATATCCCCTACTGAATACCAACAACGTAGTTCTGAATAATACTGCCAAAACAGTTCCTAACCTAAGAAAATTGTGGAAGCGGAAGCAGCGTTTCTGTTAAGTTTTTCATAATAGATATATTCTCACCTAAATATTTTAAGGAGGAAAAAGTATGCGTCGTTTTTCAAGTCTATTATTTTTAATGATAATCTTACTTAATATTAACACCGTTACTATTCATGCTAAAACAGCCGACGCTTCCTTCGATGATATAAAAGGGCATTGGGCAGAGGAATATATAATTGATCTGTATGATAAGAAAATAATTTTTGGAAACGATAAAAATAACTTTGAGCCTGACAAAGAAATTAGCATTATGGAATTCCTGTCCATGAGAAAACGGTTGAAAAGCTTTTGGGATTTACCAAGCGAGGATCCCTATTATCAAGACTTTCCAATGAATTGGGAAGAAAGAGGTTATTTGGACAAGCAAAACTGGTTTTATGATTTACTCCCAATGTTCAACCACATACAGTCTTTTCACTCTTTAAGAAACGGAACACCGACTGATAAAATAACACGTGAAGAAGCATGGCGTCAGCTACTTTCTTATGATATTCCGTTTCAAAATTATCCTAGTTACATTAAAATATCAAAGAACATGCGTGAAGTGATTTGGGATTGGGATGATTATTATCCTAATAATGGTTACATAACTGAATTTAGCACTGCATATCTTGTTGTCCTTGGCGTGATTGTTCCCAAAAAAGATTTCCCTCATCACACTATGCCTTCTTTAAATCCAATGAAGAGAATTACAAAAGGTGAATCGGCTGAACTTATAAGTCTTTTTATTGAAAAGATGGAACAAGAAAAAGAAATTGACACATTAGAGTTAAACCCGCAACTGGATCAACGACCGCTTGATATGCATATTTCTATTCCTACACCAAATTTAAGTCCTGAAGATGATGATTTTTATGTGACTATTTCGGCAACATCAAATAAATATTTTTTTATTTTATTTAGAGACAGTTATGGTAGTATGCACGAAGGAGATAGATTTGGTAGAAGAAGTGCAAACGAACCACTCAAAGGAGATGGCTATTTGTTGATAACGGATAAAAATACTATACTTGAGCCATATATTTCTTCATTCCCTGTTTCTAAAAACGACGAAACTCTTCATTTAGAAGCATGGGATCGTTTACACAATGTCATAAAAGAATGGGATATTCCTGTTAGGGATTTGATTTTAAACGGTTATTCTGATTGATTGAGCTATGGTTAATGTACAATGTCTGAAAGCACCCTCCCAAAGAGCAGCTTAGAGCCATACCCTGAAATTCATCACATTCTATTTTGGTGTTTTTAAACACCTTCACTTAGAATATTCCCTTTAGGTCAATTGGTACAGCTCTTTCTGCTTCACCATCTTTATTTGCTTAAATGAGTATATAACCTTTGGACACTTATTATTGCTTGTTGAACTGTAAGCTTTCCTTTAGGAGTAAATCTGTTCTCACCCATACCGATTAATATTCCGTTTGATACTACAAAATCCACATCTTCTTTCGCCCATAAAGAGATTTCATTTTCATCTGAAAAAGTTGTAACCTCTGACGGGAAAGTTGAATCAGATGCAAACACCTTAGCTGTATTATGCAATATTCTTGCTGCTTCCTCTCTGGTTAACGTTCCATTAGGGTAAAAAGTATTCTTACCTTTACCGCTAACAATACCAAGGTTATACATGTACTTAATTTCCGTTCTTACATGCTCATAATCATCAAATTTGGGGTCAGTTATTTCTGTGATTCCTTTTTCCTCAAGCAAAATTCCTATGTTTTGAAGTCCCTCACGATCATCAGAAGGGTTATAAGCTTTTTGCGCAAGCATTAGCCCAATAATTTTGCAAAAATCCTCCCTTGTAATTGGCAATTTATAATCTTTCATAAGTGAATAAGGAAGAATATTATTTGTGGCTGCTTTTTTAATTTCTGGAATAGCCCAATTGTCTGTAGGCAATTTTAAGCAATCATTATTTAGAGGAAACTCAAAACTTTCATTTGAATTAACGGCTAAATCATGATATTTTTGATACATTTCTTCATCATAAAAACTAAGCGCTATTCTGGCATTACCCAAATAAGGAAAAAACCAGACATAGTTTTCCTCTCCAAATGAGCCATAACAAATCCCACTGCCACCTGTCAAAGAAAATTTCTTGTCTGCAGTATATATATTATAATAGGTTTCAGTGGTATCGTAATTTACTGGGCTCACAACTCTGTCCATCGCAAGATCCCAATGCATCTCCATTAGATTTTTAGTATCCTGTAAAGACATTTCGGCACTTTTCCCATCTTTAAAGACAATTACTCCTTTTGTAATGCTATCAATTGAATCAAGACCCAAGACTTCATTAAATGGCACATTATTTGGTAAATCATGACTATTTAGTGCAAAAGTAGTAACGCAATTTAAAATACATGAAATGACAATGACCGTTAAAATAAAAAATTTTTTCATATGTAGTTTTCTCCTTTAATTTATCATATTTTATTCAGAACCAACTTCAATCTAATTATAACAAGGAGCAAGTAAATCAATCAACTAATTATTTTTCTAGGTTAACAATGGAAGTTTTCCAATACTTTAAAAGCTTTCCGATATTGTGGGGGAAGGGAAAGCGCACCGAGATTTATGTAACTTAACAAAATCTAAAACAACCGCCTTAAACCAAAAGGTTTGCCGGTTGTTTTAGATTGTTCCCAAACCCTTCAAAAAGCTTTTGCTTAGAAATGTCTCACTTGCGGCATTTCTTTGAAATTCTTTGCTTCTTTCTTATAAGAAAGAAGTGGGGGGCAGGGGCAAAGCCACGAGGTTTTTGTCAATTGTCGACAGCAAAACAACCGGTTTAAACCAAATGGTTTGCAGGTTGTTTTTTCTTTATAAAATCTTTATACTCCTTTGGTTTTACTTAATAGAAAATTAATATTGCTAAGATTTATAATTAATATATAAAAGCAGAAGGAGTGGATTTAATGTTGATAAGTAAATATAGTTTTGCTTTAGAGTCAGGACTCAGTAAGAAAAAAAGAATTGCAAACCAATATATACTATAGCTGTTTCAGTCCCAACTAACTGAAACACTCGTGTGGCAGGGCTCATATTTCAATTGGAAATCATCTCAATTAAATTAGCTATACTTTGCCAATAAAGCAAATGATTAGATTTTTAGATAAGCAACCTGCACGCTCTGCTGGTTCTCTCTTTGCTATGTTCATGGGTGTTCCTACTGCAACTTTGGCGGCTGGTGTTTATCTCTCATTTGCAGCAACTCTTCCCTAGTCGCTCTTGTTTGTATGTATAAACTTTGAAGGAGGATTTCAAATGGATATTTTAATGATTGGCGGTATACTTTTGTGTGCTTTTGCCATAAAGCTGTTGATTGGATTTTGTCAGCGGCAGATACAAAAATAGGAGGAGATTAAATGTTACTTTTATCAGCGGTCATTGTAGGACTTAGTGGATATCTTGTATATGCACTTGTAAATCCCGAAAAATTTTAAGGAGGAAAAGCTATGTTTCAGATTGTTTTAAATCTGCTGATTTTCATGGCTCTTGTAATTCCCACAGGGCTATACATATATAAAATTGCAGATAACAAAAAAACCTTTGCAGACCCTGTTTTTGACAGAATAGACGGAGCAATTTACAAGCTATGTGGTATCGACCGTGAGGATATGAACTGGAAAAAATATGCTGTATCCCTTATGCTTACAAACCTTGTGATGATTCTAGTGGGTTATCTTGTATTGCGTTTGCAAGGGGTACTGTTCTTTAATCCAAATAAAATTGGCGGTATGGAAGAAACACTTTCTTTTAATACCATAATCAGCTTTATGACCAACACAAACCTCCAGCATTATTCCGGCGAATCAGGACTATCTTACCTATCACAAATGTTTGTCATTATTATGATGATGTTTACTTCGGCTGCAACCGGTTTTGGAGCTTGTATGGCTATGTGCCGTGGTTTATGCGGTAAAAAAACGGGTAACTATTTCGTTGATATGGTTCGAATTATTACAAGGGTATTAATACCGCTTGCAATGATTGTTGGGTTACTCCTTGTGTGGCAAGGCTCGCCACAAACTCTTGCACCAAACCAAACAGTCACAACTATCGAGGGCATGCAACAAGACATTCCTCTTGGGCCTATCGCATCCCTTGTGTCAATTAAGCATCTTGGAACAAATGGTGGGGGTTACCTTGGAGCAAATTCATCAACACCTTTTGAAAACCCAACTATTATCACAAATTTAATCGAAATGTTTTCTATGATGATTATTCCGGGTGCTTGTGTTATCGCTTTTGGACTTATGTTTTACTATCGCAAAAAAGAAAAAGCAGGTGTAAAGTTTACATTAAAGAAAAGTCCGATTTTGGTAGGCGAGGGCAAAGCCGTTTTTGTAGCAATGGGAGTTATTTTTTTAATAGGTCTTTTCACCTGCTACTTTGCTGAAATGCAAGGTAATCCTGTGCTTGAAAAAATTGGTATAAATCAATCGATGGGCAGTATGGAGGGCAAAGAAGTACGACTTGGAACAGCGCAATCGGCAATGTTTTCAACTGTAACCACAGCCTTCACTACAGGGACAGTCAACAATATGCACGACACCCTAACTCCTCTTGGAGGTATGGTTCCACTGCTGAATATGATGCTTAACACTGTGTTTGGCGGCGTTGGTGTAGGGCTTATGAATATGCTTTTATATGTTCTGCTTGCGGTATTTTTGTGCGGTCTTATGATAGGGCGAACCCCTGAATATTTAGGCAAGAAAATTGAAAGCCGTGAAATGAAGCTTGCGGTGCTTTGTATCATATTACACCCACTGTTGATACTTGGATTTTCAGCGGTGGCTGTAGCAACAAACGTTGGAACAGAAGCAATCTCAAATCCAGGGTTTCATGGACTTTCACAGGTCTTATACGAGTTTTCATCGGCGGCAGCAAACAACGGTTCAGGCTTTGAGGGTCTTGGCGACAACACCTATTTTTGGAATATAACAACAGGTGTAGTAATGTTTTTAGGACGCTATGTTTCTATTATCTTACAGCTTGCCATTGCAGGTTCATTATTGCTGAAAAATCCTGTCAGCGAATCTTCTGGTACACTCAAAACAGGTAGCTTTTCCTTTGGTATCATTACAGCAGTGGTAGTGCTCGTTTTTGCAGCACTCACATTTTTCCCAGCGATTTCACTAGGACCAATCGCTGAACATCTAACCCTTGGGAGGTAACCAAAATGAGTAAAACAAAGTCAAAGTTTATAACAGGTGATATTCTTGTATCGTCTATAAAAAATGCCTTTATAAAGCTTGACCCACGATATATGTTGAAAAATCCTGTTATGTTTGTGGTAGAGATTGGATTTATCATTACTCTGATACTATCTATTTCCCCAAGTCTGTTTGGCGAACAGGGTGAGAATTTAAGAGCATATAACATTATTGTTTCTGTGATATTGTTTGTCACCATACTATTTGCAAACTTTGCCGAGGCAGTTGCAGAGGGACGTGGCAAAGCGCAGGCGGCAAGCCTTAAAAAAACCCAAAAAGATACCACAGCAAGGCTTTTAGACGCTGATAATAATGAAAAAATGGTGTCTGCTACACAGCTTAAAAAAGGCGATATTGTAATTGTGAAAACAGGCGAAATTATCCCTAATGATGGCGAAGTTATAGAGGGTATTGCATCGGTTGACGAATCGGCTATTACCGGTGAATCTGCTCCTGTCGTAAAAGAGTCGGGGGGAGATTTCTGCTCAGTAACAGGCGGCACAACGGTTGTTTCAGATTGGCTCAAAATCAAAATAACATCTTTACCGGGCGAAAGCTTTTTAGATAAAATGATTGCAATGGTAGAAGGTGCAAAGAGGCAAAAAACCCCAAACGAAATTGCACTTACAACACTGCTTGTAAGTTTAACCTTGATATTTTTAGTGGTTATTATTACGCTATATCCAATAGGTGTTTATTCAGGAGTGACAATCCCTGTTTCAACGCTGATTGCACTTACGGTTTGCCTTATCCCCACAACCATTGGTGGATTGCTATCTGCAATCGGTATTGCCGGAATGGATAGAGTAACACGCTTTAATGTAATTGCAATGTCTGGAAAAGCAGTTGAAGCTTGCGGCGATGTGGACACGATGATACTGGACAAAACAGGTACAATCACCTTTGGTAATCGTCTTGCAGCAGACTTTTTCCCTGTTGGCGGGGGCGAGAAGCAAGAACTAATTGACGCCGCTGTACTATGCTCGGTATTTGACGAAACACCTGAGGGTAAGTCAACCCTTGAGCTTGGAAAAAGGCTTGGAGCAATCCTTTTGAAGAAGGATTATTCAGATGCAAGAAACATTGAATTTACAGCACAAACAAAAATGAGCGGTATTGATACAACGGATGGCAGAATTATTCGCAAAGGTGCGGCAAGTGCCATTGAGGCTTATGTGAAAGAAAAAGGCGGAACTATTCCCAAAGATTTATCATCAAAAGTGAATGAAATTTCAAAGCTCGGCGGTACTCCTCTTGTAGTTTGTGTGGGTACCAAAATTTTAGGGGTTATCTACCTTAAAGACACTGTAAAACCTGGGCTTGTAGAGCGATTTGCAAGACTTCGTGCAATCGGTATAAAAACCATTATGTGCACAGGTGACAACCCTCTCACTGCCGCAACAATTGCACAGGAAGCCGGTGTTGATGAATTTATTGCCGAATGTAAGCCGGAAGATAAGATGGCTTTCATTAAAAAAGAACAAGCACAAGGCAAGCTTGTAGCAATGACAGGTGACGGCACAAACGATGCCCCTGCTTTGGCGCAAGCAGATGTTGGGCTTGCTATGAACAGCGGTACACAGAGCGCAAAAGAAGCCGCGAATTTGGTAGACCTTGACTCTGACCCAACAAAAATTCTTGATGTTGTGGAAATAGGAAAGCAACTGCTTATCACTCGCGGTTCACTTACAACCTTTAGCGTGGCAAATGACATTGCAAAGTATTTTGCCATTATTCCGGCAATGTTTATGATGGTAATTCCAGAAATGGGAATCCTTAACATCATGGGGCTTGCAACCTCCTACAGCGCAATTTTGTCAGCTCTTATCTTTAATGCAATTATTATTCCGCTTCTGATACCTCTTGCTATGAAAGGTGTAAAGTACACCCCAATGAGTGCGGAAAAACTATTGCTACGTAATATGAGCATCTATGGCTTAGGCGGTGTGATTGCACCATTTATTGGTATAAAATTGATTGATATGATAATAGCTCCAATGCTACACATCATCGGTCTTTAAGGAGGAATATTACAATGAACAAAGCTCTAAAACTCATAAAAACAGCATTTGTATTCTCAATTTTAATGTTTTTGCTGTGCGGCCTTGCCTATCCTCTGTCTATGACAGGAATTTCACAGCTTATCTTTCCAGAACAAGCAAACGGAAGCCTTGTCTATGTTGACGGTAACGCAGTAGGTTCAAAGCTCATCGGTCAGGATTTCAACGATGACCGGTTTATGAAATGTCGACCGTCAGCAGTAGGCTATAATGTTTACAGCAAAGAAGATGCTGAAAATGGAAACTACGGCGGTGTTTCTACAGGCTCTAATAACTACGCTCCATCAAACCCCGATTTAGTGGCAAGAGTTGAGGCTGATATAGAAAACTTTCTTGTAGCTAACCCCACCGTGAAACGTGGAGACATTCCGGCGGATTTACTTACGGCATCAGGATCGGGGCTTGACCCTCATATATCCCCCGAAAGTGCCGATATACAGATTAGCACTCTTAGCAAAAACACAGGACTTTCTGAAGAAACTCTTAGAAATATAGTGAAAACCCACACAAGCGGAAAATGGCTTGGTGTTTTTGGAGAAGAAACAATAAATGTGCTTATGGTTAATTTAGATATTGCGAAAGAGCTTGGCTTAACGCAAAATTAAGGCGGTGCTTTCATGCCAGAAAACAGACCCAGTGCAGAAGTAATCCTCCAAGAGATAACTAAATCAGAGGAGAGCAGCAATAAGGGCAAACTTAAAATATTTTTTGGTTATTCGGCAGGTGTTGGCAAAACCTATGCTATGCTTGAGGAAGCTCGCGCTATGAAAAAATCCGGTGTTGATGTGGTAATTGGCTATGTAGAGCCGCATCAACGCCCGGCTACCCTTGCCCTTATGAAAGGCTTGCCGCAAATACCTCCGACAGAGGTAATCTATCAATCTGCTAAGCTATATGAATTTGACATTGACAGTGCATTGAAACGTCACCCAAAATTAATTTTAGTAGATGAGCTGGCTCACACTAATGCAAAGGTCTGTCGTCATACCAAACGTTATCAAGACATAGAAGAACTTTTGCGTATGGGAATTGATGTATACACCACTGTCAATGTTCAGCATATTGAGGGATTGCACGATGTTGTTCAGTCTATCACTGGTGTTGCTGTTAGAGAACGCATACCTGACAGTGTGTTTGATAGTGCGGACAAGGTTGAGCTTGTAGACATTGAGCCAGATGATTTAATTGCAAGACTGACAGAAGGCAAAATTTATAAGCAAACCCAAACCAAAAGAGCCCTGGAAAACTTCTTCACAAAAGAAAATTTAGTTGCACTGCGTGAAATTGCTTTGCGCCGTACAGCGGATAGAGTTAATATTAGTGTAGAAAAAAACAAAGTAGCTGCACACAACAATGGTTATGTCACTGAGGAACACATTCTAATGTGCCTTTCAAGCTCACCCTCTAATGCAAAGGTAGTGCGTACAGCGGCAAAGATGGCAGAAGCTTTTCACGGCACATTTACAGCTTTGTTTGTGGAAAGCTCTGACTTTGAGGATATGAGTGAGGATAATAAAAAGCGGCTGCGTGAGAATTTAAGACTTGCAGAACAGCTTGGGGCAAAAATCGCCACCGTTTATGGTGATGATGTCGCATATCAAGTAGCAGAATATGCAAAGATTAGCGGTGTTTCTAAAATTGTACTTGGCCGCCCTGTTTCCAGATTTATTTTAGGATTTAAGCAACAAAACTATGTAGATAAGCTTACGGCGTATGCGCCAAACCTTGAAATATATGTTATACCCAACAAGCTTACAACCACTTTTTCAGAAACTGAAAAGCAAAGAATAAGAATCAAAGTTCCTGTATTAAACCTTACCGATTCAATTAGAACACTGATTTGTTTGGTTGTTGCTACTTTTGTTGGGTTTTTATTTAAATACCTGGGATTTAGCGACACCAACACCATCACTGTATATATATTGGCATCCCTTTTTACTGCCGTGATTACCGATGGCAAAATTTATAGCTTGATTTCGTCTTTGCTGGCAGTTGTGCTGTTTAATTATCTTTTTACAGAACCCATTTTTACATTAAACACTTATGACACGGGATATCCTGTTACATTTGTAATTATGTTTGCTTCCGCATTTATTACAAGTACATTTACTAAAAGAGCGAAAACACAAGCAAAACAAGCTGCACAAAATGCCCATAGAACCGAAATATTACTTGAAACAAGCCAAAAATTACAGCTAACAAAAGATAGAAATGGAATGGTTTTTGAAATATTAGGGCAGATTGGAAAACTTTTAGGCAGAGCTGTATTTATTTTTCCTGCAACTGAAAATGGTTTAGGTGAAGCTATCACCGATGACGTAGAAAAAGTGAAGGATTATCTCACCTCAGACGAGTTTGCAGTTGCACAGTGGGTTTATATCAATAATAAACACGCTGGCGCAACCACAAATACTCTTTCAGGCGCAAAGTGTTTGTATATGTCAATCAGAAGCAAAAACACAGTGTTTGCCGTAGTCGGAATTCCCATGAAAAAGGGAGAAAAGCTTGACTCTTTTGATAAAAGCTTGCTTGTGGCAATGCTTGCCGAACTGGCTCTTGCCCTCGAAAAGGAATCTATTCTATCAATAAAAAACGAAATGTCGTTAAAGGTCGAGCGAGAGGAACTACGTTCTAATCTTTTGAGAGCTATTTCCCATGATTTAAGAACACCGCTTACTGGTATCGCAGGCGGCAGTAGCTTTTTGCTTGAAAAACTTAATACCGTGGATAAAGAAACAATGCGAGCTATGTTGAGTGATATTTTAGGAGATGCCATGTGGCTTTCAAACCTTGTGGAAAATCTTCTTAATATGACTCGAATTCAAGACGGGAAACTATCAGTGACCAAGAAAAGTGAATTGGTTGATGAAGTCGTGTCTGCTGCTCTATCAAAGGTTATAAAGCGTAGCGGAAATAGAATGGTTGAAGTTGACAAAAACAATGAAATGATTTTTGTGCCGATGGATTCACAGCTAATTACCCAAGTGATAATAAATCTTGTAGACAATGCCTTTAAGCACACGAAAGAAGATAGCCATATCATAGTTGGTTATGTAATTAAGGGAGAAAATTTTATTTTATCCATTAAGGATAATGGTGGAGGTATCTCCAAGGAACGTATTGACAAAATATTTGACCCTTTTTTTACCACTTCTAATATCTGTGATGATAAACAACGTGGAATGGGACTTGGTCTTAGCATCTGCAAATCTATTGTAGAAGCACACGGTGGTAGTATAAAGGTAGCAAACAACAATATCGGAGGAGCCACATTTACAGTAACTCTTCCATTAGAGACCGCCAACGATGAGAGATAAAATTCTCATCTCATAAATTGAAGAAGATAGAATAAGTGCTAATGCCACCTAAAACTTACTTAAAACAAGCCGTACCCTAGTCTAGGTCGGCTTATTTTTTTGTATTTATTATAGAACCTATGATAGATATGGATTTTTATATGCTTGTTCTTAAGTATATAACCATGTAAGAATATAAGAGTTATAATGCAATTTAAACCATTCTTTTAGTAGCATAGCATACCTGACTTTAATCCTGTATTTGTGTTATGAAACAATGTTTTGTCACCACAAGTAGCCCTTGCTTTGCTTGCTTAATATTCACTAACACTGCAATTGCTCTCAAGCTCATAGTTTGTTTTAATAGCGATAGCGTTTCTCTTTCTTCTATGATAAGATGTTAATAACATTTCTTAAGTTCGTGGTTGTTAACTGATTTATGCTTATGTGTTGTTTTTTATCATGTTTTGCACTTACATTGTAAACTCAAATTAATAAACAAGTGGGTTCAGGGCAAAGCTCCAAGGTTTATATTAGTTGTCAACAATCTAAAGCCCGGGAACACCTGGCTTTTTTTAAGGGAGGGTCAATATGAAAAAAGTCCTAGTTTTAGTATTAATACTTATTATAACATTAGTAAACGTTAATGTTTTAGGGAGTACTGTACAAAAAGATGATATTACATCTCATGAGTACGAAGAAGCAATCAGAGATTTAATAAGCAAAGGAATAGTTACTCTTGACTCTAACGGAAATTTTAATCCGGATCGTTCTATCAGGGCTTCGGAATTATTAAGCATGACCGCAAGATTTATAAGACATTATAAAGAATATAACAAAGATTATTCAGTGACTATAGAGGAACTTCAACAAAAAATCTTTAGTGATGAAGAGAGCAAGGCAATTGAAGCTCTATCTTCCTTCCCCCGCAAACATAATATTGATGATACTCTTGGGTTATATACTGTAGGATTTATACATCCTCAAGTTGAACAAAAAAATTATATCCAAGTTATTAATGAAGTCCAAGGTTTAAATTTATCAAAAGATAAATGGTATTATGAAGACTCTCTTTATATGGGGTATTTGTTAAAGCGGAACGTACAAAGGCTTAGTTTCTTTTACTTTTTCGGATTCAACCCTGCTCCTATTAATGCTGAATATGATTATTACAGTTTAAGTGAAGATGCATTTATAATAAAATACTATAATCAAATTTCAAAAGCTAAGGTGTGGGATTTATTAGATACTATTGTGTTTTATTCTAAACTACCGCCGGATGATAAAATAGATAGAGAGGCACTGTTAGAATTTAAGGATATATACACTGAATACAGCATTTCAGATTATTCTTCTCTTTTTATGCACCCGTTACTAATAAATTGTTTAGATCCAGAAAACGGAGTGCCGAAATATGCAATAGAACTAATAAAAAAATATTTTTCTATAGATTATAATTTTCCTAACACAGAAATAAGCAAAGCAGAAACGGCTTATTTATTTTCAAAGCTCTGTAAATACTATGATATGCGTATTTTGAGAGCAAAATTAATTGCAGATCCAAATTACATGGAGACAGAGATAAGCATACCTTATTATAAAGGAAATGCTGTAAATTCATCATCTGATGAACCAAATAATATTGTTATTTTTATAAAAACAAATAAATTATGTTCATTAGTTGTGAATGGAAAAGAAGTTGGTAAAACCTTCTTAAGATATGGAGCAAAGGATTTTAACGAAGATGTTGGTTTACTGGAAGGATATTGGCAAGTTATAAATATGGAATCCCCGCTCTTTGGAGACGTTAAAATTGAAGCTATTGATGAGGCAGGAAATAAAACCACTAAAAAAATAAATATTAAAATTGACTCATTACGATATGAATTCAACTAATCATAGGAATATAAAGGATGTGTTTACTATGAAAAAAATACTGCCATTTATATTTATAATATCACTATTATTAAACACTACTGTCTTTGCTCTTAATAACTTAAACGACGATATTACAAGTCATGATTATGAAGAATCAATTAGAGATTTAATCAAAAGGGGAATCGTAACTCTTGATTCTAACGGAAATTTTTATCCTGATCGTTGTATTACAGCGGCTGAATTATTTAGTATGTATGCTAGTTTTGTAAGGAAGTATAAAGATTATATCATGGATTGTTCTATATCTGAGTATGAGCTTCAACAATATATTTTTACCGATGAGATAGTCAAGGATTTTGATATATTTATGGAAATGCGGAGAAAAAACGAATATGATTTGCCTGAATTTAATTTGATTAATTATGATTTTCAATTACATAATATGACTTATTTGCAGGCTATTAATAAGCAAGGTTTGGATTTGTCAAAAGATAAACCGTATTATGAAGATTGTCTTTATATTGGTAAAATACTTAAAGAGAATGTTCAAAGAGATTGTTTTTTTAGTTTTCGAGGCAAATTAGATATTATGCCTGAATTAGTAAAGTATTTTGAGGTAGTAAATAATAAAAATGTATTTACTTATAATTATAATAAAATGACTAAAGCAGAAGTATTTGATGTTTTATATAATATTAATTTGAATTCTAAATTACCGGAAGACGATAAAATAAATTATATAGCGCTAATGCATATGGAGAGTGCAAATCATATATATAGCATTAATGACTTGAAAAACTATGAAGAACTTGATAGTCATCCTTTATTACATCGCAGATTAAAGGGTTTATATATATTTGATAATTCAATAGATAAATATGTACTTGATCTTGCTAGAAAACAAGGAAAACTAGATGATATAATAGATCCTTACAGTGAAATGAGTAAAGCAGAGACGGCATATCTATTATCTAATATCTGCAATTATTTTGATATGCGAATTTTAAGGGCTAAATTAAAAGAAGATCCAAATTATAGAAAGACGCAAATAAGCATTCCTTTTTGGGTAACATACGGGGTCTCACCAGGAGAAACACCAATTGATATAGATGTTTATATAAAAACTAACAAATTATGCACAGTAAGCGTTGATAAAGAACTCTTTTTGAAATTACCTTCTGAGAAAACCTTTATAAGGTTTGGAGAAAAGGACTTTAACGAAGAAGTTGGCATATTGGATGGTTATTGGCAATACTTCAGAATTGAAATGCCAACTGATGGAATAATAAAAGTTCTAGCCATTGATGAAGCAGGAAACAAAACCAGAAAATCTATAAATATTTTTGAGGAATCACATTTGTTTGAATTTGAATAGAATGACTGCATTAAAAATTTGTTGATTTTCTACCTTATTTCTTATTTAATATCCTTACATAATACTCTATATATTGCGACAGTACATAAACTCCCCTTTTATGTTTAGAGAATCCAATAAAATTGAATATAGCATCCTTGGTACCAGTATCAAATTTCAGCTACGAAAAATCTTGCGTTAATAAACAAAAAACAATTCTGCTTAAAACACATTTGACGGTATTTGTAATTAACTATTAGGATGGGAGGAACAACGAATGGAAAAGCTTATTATTTGTTTATTGTTTTTTATATTCCTATTTACTCACACTACACATGCCCAAGACGTGAAGGAAGGACTAATCGACGCCGGAGATTGTGGAAACCCTCCACTTACCTCATGTATTATTGATCTTTATGAGCAAGGGATTATTTCGGGAGACGGTAATGGATATTTTCATCCGAACCGTATTATCACCAATGCTGAATTTACATCAATGCTTGCAAAAAGAGAGGAACTACTTTCTAAAGAAGAAGACTATTTTAAATACTTCACGTTAGAACCCGGTGAAATAACAAAATATCGACTGGAACGTTATGGTATAAAGCCTGAAGATTGGTATTATGACGCATACTATACAACAGTAAGAGCCAGACGAAATACTTTGTTAATATATAGGGACTATACAAAATTTGACCCAAATGCGCCCATTCTTATAATTGACGCTTTTATAATGGCGTCTAAAAGAGGACATTCTTTTAATACATATTATATAGAAGATGAATCGAGCGAGGACTTTTTGAACGCAATAAAAGAGCTAAATGATTCAGATAGAAAAAAACTTGATTATAGTTTAAGTCGCATCCATGAGTATGGTGATGAAGGAGAAAAAAGTTCTCTTTTTGGTGTTCTATCATATTATCCTTTTTACAGTTCGTCACATAAAGATATACCAGACGTCAGCAATATTGACATGTTAATAAAAGCCGGAGAGACAATGACTCGTGCGGAAGCAGCGTTTCTGTTAAAATACTCAAGGTAAAAACATTCTCACCGGATTCTTTTTATGGAGGAAAAATTATGCATCGTTTCTCAAGCTTACTATATTTAATGATAATGATGTTAGTTATAAACACAACCACCATTCATGCTGAAACAACAGATGCGCCCTTTGATGATATAAAAGGTCACTGGGCAGAGCAATACATAAAGGATCTGTATTCCAAAAAAATAATTTTCGGCAATGAAAAAAATAAATTTGAGCCAGATAAAGAAATAACTATTATGGAATTCCTGTCTATGAGAAAACAACTAAGAATCTACTGGGATTTACCAGAGCCGGATCCCTTTTATCAAGACTTTCCAAGTGATTGGGAAGAAAAAGGTTATTTGGACAAGAATAACTGGTATTATGATTTACTCCCTATGTTAAACATGGTACAAAATTTTTGCTCTTTAAAAAATCCAACACCGACTGATATAATAACACGTGAAGACGCTTGGGATCTGCTTCTTTATCATGATGTTCCGTTTATTAATTATGCAAATATTAAAATATCAGATAACATGTGCTATGTGTTCTGGGACTGGAATGACTATTATCCTAATAATGGTTACATATCTGAAGTAAGTCCAGAATATCTTGTTGTCCTCGGCGTTATTGTTCCAAAAAAAGATTTCCCTCATCACACTATGCCTTCTTTAAATCCAATGAAGAGAATAACGAAAGGGGAATCGGCTGAACTTATAAGTCTTTTTATTGAAAAAATGAAACAAGAAAAGGAAATTGACCTGTATAATAATAATTTTAAACTCGATCCAAGACCTCTTGATATGCATATTTCTATTTCTGTGCCTGTAATAGATTCTGTCCTCCAAACTTTTTATTTTAGTATTTCAGTGACGTCAAATACATATTTTTATTTAGATTATAAATACGTTGATGGCGGTATGGCTGGTATAACAAGAGGAACAAGAAGTGCAAAGGATCCACTTAAGGGTGATGGTTATTTGCTGATACCAGATAGATATACATCAACATCCCGCTTCTACATACCGATATCAGCAAATATGGAAACTCTCCATATTGAAGCTCATGACCGCTCATACAATGTCATAAAAGAATGGGACATTCCGTTTAGCGATTTGATTTCAAATGGTTATTCTGATTGATTGAGCTATGGTTAATGTACATAACGGGTGGTAAGAAATGTCATTATTCAATAAGGTATGTGCCTCTTATCAGTCCTAACAAAACCCTATTTTAGTTTTATTGCATGATGTTTCCCTGTATTAGACTAAACAAAAAACGACACCATGCATGACTTATACCCATTGGATATAACCCTAAACAAACCCGGTATTTATCAAGTGAAAGCTGTTGCAAAAAACACGTCAGGCATAACAGAAACATCAGAGATTAAGACAATCATTATTAATTAAATATAAGTTTTTAGAGAATCCGTTTTGTAAAATACTAAAGCGGATTCTAGCTTTAGTTTAATAATAGTTTTTGAAAAACAGACTTAATTAACATATAGTAATGTCGTTAGGTTTACAATAAGATAAACTATGGAGGAGTGCTTATGTGCAAAAAACAAGTATGCTATATATTAATATTTATTTTCATTTTACCTATCCGTGTCTATTCAGCTACGGAAAAACCAGTGTATTTTGATGATATTTTTCCAACTCCATACTATTATGATATTACATATCTATATAATGAGGGTTTAATAAGTGGTAACGGAGAAGGAAAGTTTTTTCCTGAGCACTTAATGACAAAAGCAGAATTTACAAGTCTGGTGAGCCGTATGGATAAGCTTGAACAAGAACTAAAAGGGGAAGATGCTTATGATACCATTTTAATGAAGTCTGAAGCTGAGGAAATTACAATTAATAGGCTTATGCGATATGGTATCAAACCCAAAGATTGGTACTATGAGGCCTATTATAATACCAACCGCAGAAAGTTTTATACCTTAACGTTCTATGAGGACTATACGATATTTGATCCTAACGAACCAATTTTAGGTGTTGATGCCTTTATAATAGCTATGACTAATAAATGGCGATTTAATGATATGCAATATGTTTCACGAATATTTATAGATTTGAATGATGAGATTGATGCATACAAAAATGAACCAGAAATATATGATGCAATAAAATATAGTTGGCGACGCATAGCCACATATACTGATCAATTTGATTACGATATAGTTTTTGATTTTTTGGAAAAGGTTTATAATCATAAATCCGTAGAAGAAAAACTTTCTTACTTTAGAAAAGGTGCAGAGCCTATAACACGAGGAAAAGCAGCGTTTTTGATTAAGAATATTTGGGAGCTGAAAAAATCTAAGCTGCAGAAAGGATAAAAATGTATGCGCAGATATCTAAATTGTTTTTTAATCCTTATATTAGTTATTACTTTCTTTATACCTACAAATGTGAAAATTTATGCGTTAGAGCTTTCAACTCCTTTTGTAGATACAGAAGGACACTGGGCTGAGGTTTATATTAAGAGTTTATATGATAAACAAATAATCTTTGGAAACGGCGATAAGCTTTTTAGACCAGACAAGGAGATCACTTGGGCAGAATATGTGTCTATGATAAAACAATTGAGATTGTATATGGGTAACACAGAAGAACTCCCTGTAGCGGAAGATGTGTTTATTGAACTTTATGGAGAAGAAGAATGGTATTATAATGTATATGGAAACGAAAGCAATTGGTATTTTGACTTACTGGGATACTACAGATTATTGTATTACGGCAACTATATGTATGTAGATGGTAAGAAGGGGCTTACTAAACCTACAGAACCAATAAAGCGTATTGAAACCTGGAAATACCTATTTAATGAATTTCCATCTGATGCGCGTGAATCAATTTGGGTATCTGAAAATATAAATAATATCATATGGGATTGGCAAGAATTTCGCGAAAAATATAATTATGTTGATGAAGGTAGTATATTTGACTCGCTAGTAGTTAGAAATGTAATTATTCCGGTAAAGGATG
>CAZTAY010000031.1:0-22537 GCA_964611655.1 uncultured Eubacteriales bacterium | reverse complement strand
ACCCTGGACCCACTGATTAAGAGTCAGTTGCTCTACCAACTGAGCTAAAGGTGCTTAAATTATTGTTGTCGTATTATGAAACAACATTGTAAATTATAGTTGATTTTATAATGTTTGTCAATGACTTATATTAAGTTTTTTATTTATTTTGGAGTTAAATCAAATTTGTCTGACTTGATGTCGTAAAATAAAAAGATCGGCATTGGAAAATCCTTTGCCGATCTTTTTTAGGACAATAGAATTGCATTATATTAGCAGATAATGTTTAGTTACGCAATTCTAAATACTGATACTGTTCCGATAGGGCCGGGAGCAGCGGTAGTAAGAACATCAATTGTTCCATCTGACCCATTAACAAAACCAAATGTGTCTCCTGCTGTTGCAGCATATACGTTCATAGTACCAACAAGCATATCAATTACTGAAGATACAGCAATACCGTCTACGAAAACAGCACCTGGGAATAGATTTAAGTCAATTTCTAAAGCTGTAGTACCTACTTCTGGTGTTGCAGAGAATTTCCAGTAGATTACATAAGTGCCGTCTGTTAGTATTGTAAACAAACCTGTAAGTGGGTCATAAACAAGGTCAGCACCAGTTACATTTACATTATCTAAGGTAATAACTCCGGTAACTGGAATTGCAGGTTGGCTTGCTGTTTTAGTTGCATTTAAGAAAGAATTAAATGCAGGTCCGGTTGCACCAGTAGCCCCAGTAGCACCTGTATCTCCAGTAGCACCTGTTGCACCAGTATCTCCAGTAGCACCTGTTGCGCCGGTTACACCAATAGGACCTATTGCACCTGTTGTTCCTGTTGATCCAGTAGCTCCTGTTGCTCCTGTTGCTCCAGTAGTACCTGTAGCCCCAGTAGCACCAGTAACACCTGTTGCACCTGATGATCCAGTTGCTCCAGTTGCGCCGGTAGCACCTGCAACCCCAGTAGAACCAGTTGCTCCAGTTGCGCCTGTTCGGCCAGTAGCACCAGTAGCGCCAGTTGAGCCTGTTGCGCCTGTTGCGCCTGTTGCACCAGTAGCGCCAGTGATACTAGCACCAGTAGCACCAGTTGCGCCGGTAGCACCTGTTGCTCCTCTTGCACCAGTTGCGCCTGTTGCACCAGTTGCTCCTCTTGCACCTGTTACGCCAGTTGCGCCAGTAGCACCTGTTGCACCTGTAGGTCCGGTAGGACCAGTAGGACCAAGATCAGCTTCATACACCATAAGGCTAGCTTGTACTGGAACATTAGGTGAATAAACTATATCATCTGGAGTTGCATTTAACAATGTAACCGTTGTTCCTGGAGCTAAAATATTAAGAACGGCAAAACCTGAAGCCTGTCCATTAACAAGAGGTGAATCACCTCTAACAAAGTCAGCCTGAGAGGACTGTAATGCAAATGATATTCCGATTGGTGATGCACTTGAATCAGTGTCAACCCACCAATTAAAAGAATATAGTCCTGGAGTGTTAATTGTTATTACTCCTGTGGATGTATTGTAAGAGATGTTTCCTGTTGATAAAATTATATTATTAAATACTACATTTGCTCCGGATGGTACATTTGTTGCACCAGTGAGCGTTACTTGTAAAGCATTGTTGCTCATTATAAGTCTCCTTTCTTGATTTCTAAAAAGTTTTCTATTATATCCTAAATTTAATTTCTTTTTGGATACTCAATACACTCACATACTGTTTTTGTTGATGTGCATGTATAATGTATCTTATGATACGAGTTCAAGATATGTTACTAATATTAGACTTTATTCTGCAAGTTTAGACTAAACCATACTGGTTTTCGACAAATATAAAAGTCAGTGTATTTAGTAGTATAAAACGTGAAAACTGTTTAATAAGGCTCAAAAGCTTTTTCGTAGAGCAAGTCTGCCATACCTAAAGTTAATTTAAATGACGATATATGACATTTGGTGATGATTTTTAAATTCGTTGACTATTATTGATAACCACAAAAAAATAAGGTGAGCAAATAAATGCTCACCTTATTATAATTACTTTATATTATCGTTCTAAATACCTTAACAAGAACTGTCTGGTTCTTTCTTCTGATGGGTTTTCAAATACTTCATCAGGTTTGCCGGTTTCTACAACTACTCCTCCGTCCATGAAATATACTCTGTCTGCAACACTTCTAGCAAACTGCATTTCATGCGTTACAATTACCATTGTCATTTTTTCTTCTGCTAGAGAACGAATTACTTTTAACACTTCACCTGTAAGCTCAGGATCCAGTGCGGAAGTTGGTTCGTCAAAGAAAAGAATTTTTGGGTTCATTGCTAATGCACGAACTATTGAGACCCTTTGTTGCTGACCTCCAGATAATTGAAACGGATATGCGTATTCTTTGCCTTCAAGCCCCATTTTCTTTAAAAGTGAAAGGGCTTTTTTGACGACCTCATCTTTTTGTCTTTTTTGAACTTGAATAGGGGCATCAATTACATTCTTTAGAACATTGTAGTGAGGAAAAAGGTTAAAGTTTTGGAAAACCAGTCCAAAATATCCTCTAATCTCTTTTAGTTTTTGTTTGCTTGCATAGACGGCATGGGAGTGTTCGTCAGTTTTTACTGCTTGTTCACCTAAATATACAATTTCTCCGCTGTCTAATTTCTCAAGCATTGTGGCACATCTAAGGAGTGTAGTTTTGCCTGAACCTGAGGGACCTATAATTGCAACAACTTCTCCTTCATCAACATGAATGGATATATCGTTTAATACGGTAAGTTCTTTAAACTTCTTACACGCATTATTAATTTCCAACAAACGCATAATCTCACCTGTAATAGTTTAGTTTTTCTTCGATTTTTTCCATTGCAAAAGCAACTGCAAAATTAAAGATATAGTAAAATACTCCGGCTGCCATAAGCGGAATAATGGACGCCTGAGCAGCTGCCATTTGTTTTGCTGTAGTAAACATTTCCAATACTGCAATGGAATATGCCAAAGAAGTATCCTTTACAAGGGTAATTACTTCGTTTGTAACAGGCGGTAAGATGCGCTTAATGACCTGAGGGAAAATAATGCGCAGAAATGCTATATGCCTGCCATATCCTAAAACTGTAGCAGCTTCATATTGACCAACAGGTACACCTTCGATACCTGAACGATAAATTTCTGCAAAGTAAGCTGCATAATTCAGAACAAAACCAATTATAACTGCCAAGTTCCTATAATTAGCGTCAATTTTCAGACCGAATAAATAATATGGCCCAAAATATACTACTATTAATTGAAGCATAAGAGGAGTACCGCGCATTATGGAAATATATATTTTTGTAATCCACTTTACAATTGGATTTTTCGATATCCTTAAAAAGGAAACAAATAATCCAAGAGGAAGTGAAAAAAGCAATGTCAGAAAAAATATTTCAAGAGTTTTTAGCATACTCCCGGAAAGCTGCCCCATAACTCCCATAATTTGAGAGCTATAATCTAGCCACTCACTCAAAAGCGTTTCCTCCCTGATTTTTGCAGATTATTGTCCAAGCACTACGCTTTCCTGAAGATTCCATTTCTTAGCTATTTCTAAGAAAGAACCGTCTTTGTACATATCCATTAAAGTTGACTCAACTTTGTCTCTAAGATCCATGTTGCCTAGAAGGAAACCAACACCATATTCTTCTTTTACAAGAATTTCATCAAGAATTACAAATTCACCGTTTCTGTTTTCAAGCTGATACTTAGCAACCCCTATATCAAGAGAAACAGCATCAACAGCACCTGCTTGTAAATCCATGAATGCTGTATTGTAATCAGGCACTAATTTAAGTTCTTTAAAAGAATCTTTAAGCTTAGTCAACTCTTCTTTTTTATTGTCAGTTAATGCATGATAAGCTGATGAGTCGTCTTGAACTGCTACAGTTTTACCAGAAAGATCAGTAAGTTTTTTAATTCCAGAGTCCTTTTGAACCATAATAACCTGGCTATTATCTACATATGGTTTTGTCCAAGTATATTGCTCTTCTCTACCATTGATTGTAAAACCATTCCAAATACAGTTAATTGCGCCTGAACTAAGTTCAAGGTCTTTGGAATTCCATTCTATAGGACGAGGTTCAAATTCCCAGCCTTGTCTTTTACAAACTTCTCTTGCAAGGTCAATATCAAAACCTACATACTCATCGCCTTCCATATAACCATATGGAGGAAAACCTGCATCAAAACCTACAATAAGTTTGAATTTTTCGCCTGCTGCTTGATCTTTTTCCCCGTCTGTTTTTTGGTCTTCTTGCTTTTGATCTTCCGTTTTTTCTCCTTCGTTTGTAGGATTTGAACAACCTCCAAAAAGTCCTAAACAAAGAACGAAAGCAAGAAATAAAAAAACCACTTTCTTAAATCTTTCCATTTATAAAATCCCCCTGTAAAATTATTTTAGGTTTTGATGCTTAACACATTTCACGTACACTTAGTTAGCAGACTTTTTTAGCTCTACAACTTTACATCACTAAACAAAAAGACGCAAATAACTTCATGTACATTATAGTAAAGTCAAACCTAGAATATATAATAACAATTTTTTACGTAAAAATCAACACCATGTATAACATATGTAAAATAAAAGGTAACTGTTTAAAACAGCACTTTAAAGACAATGGATTAATCTTTTTTTATGATAGAATACATTCTCATATCCAAAACTTGACCATTTTTAACTGCATTTTTTCTTAAAGTTCCCTCAAATTTAAAGCCACATTTTTCAAGAACACGACAAGAAGCTGTATTGAATGAGAAAGGCTCAGCGAAAATTCTTATTATATCTGTGTTATTAAATATATATTCACAGGCTAGCTTAACTGCGTCAGAAGTAATCCCTTTCCCCCAATAATGTTCAGATATGTAATAACCCATTTCTGCGGTATAACGATGAATATTGTCTTTGCGAAACACACCTATACTGCCAACTAAAGAATTATCTACTGTAATTGCCCATGGAAAAACGTTGTTTTTGTCTGATTCAAGCATTAACTGAATGAAATCTTTAGCATCAGAGATGGTATACGGAAAAGGTATACCATCTCTAAGATTATTTTGAACTTTTTCATTATTTATTATTTTTGAAAGCTTCTCTGCATCCTCAGTTAACCAATTTCTTATCTTAACAACCATATAAGTCCTCCAATCACTATTCCATTAACGCGTTATTAATTGCTTGTTGGTAAGCCTGTTCGTTTGATGCGCCATTAAAAAATGAAAGGATTTCACCTTTTTTATTAATAACAAATGTTTTTGGAATCATATCTAGTTTAAAAGTATTACTGATTAATTCATCATTGTCGATTCCAATATCAAATGTAAATTTATTATTATTTTGAAACTCTTTAGCAAGTTTTTCTGTGTCCCATACATTTATGCATAAAATAGAAACCTGATTGACATCAAATTTTTCTCTTACTTTTTGCATCACTGCCATTTCACTAACACATGCTTCACTCCATGTTGCCCAAAAATTTAGCAAAATGACTTTTCCTGAATAATCTGATATTTTTGATTTTTGTCCATTAAGCAAAACAAATTCGAAATTGTGAACTCTGTTACCAATTTCTAAACCATATGGTGCGTTTGAAGCAGTAATAACTTGGTTTAAATCCTTATTATTAGGTGATTGAGCTTCTACAATCGAATTTCTTATTTTAAGCATATAATTTATAAAATCAATAAGTGAATCTTTAACATACTCTACACAACCGGAAATTTGATAAACAATATTATCATTAATTTGTGAATTTATGTTAGAAGCTCCATCTATCTTTTCCTTATTCGTAATTGCTGAAACTTTTGTAGGGTTTAATATTAAAGTAAAACATATGAATAACAAACAAACCAATTTAATCTTTTGCATATACAACTCTCCTTTAACTCTACTGTATTATTGGATACTATTGGCAGAAATGTAAGGCTTATATTAATATTATATACATAAAATTTGTTTGTCTATCATTTTTATCTGAAACATTTAATATTTTAGTCAGCTCAAAGATGCATATTAGAAACGTAAATTTATCAGCATACCCACAACAACCCCTATAATGTAGGTTATAAACAGAATTTTAATAGATTTTTTAATTGGAGCGTTTTTAAACAAAACAATGTAACCAAAACCAGCACCAGTGCATAAGCCAGCTATGCTTGAGCCTAAAGAAATTTGACCGGAAACGAACAATTCAGTAAGTAAAACAGATATGGAGCAGCCGGGTATGAGTCCAATCATCGCTGTTATCATTGGTTGGTAAACACTACCTGACATTAGCATATTAGAAACATTTTGCTCTCCGATATAGAACATAATTAAGTTTATAAACAGCATTGTTATTAAAATAATAAATGATATTTTCAATGTATGATAGATAGAATTTCTAATGTAATTCGACTTTGACTGGTAATGCTTATGGGTTTCACAGGAATGATATTCAATCTTAGTTGAAGCAAATTCTAAAACAGACTCTTCTTTGAAAAATGTGTAATTTAATACATAACCAAAGAATATTGCAGATATTAGTTTTATGGAAATCATTAATCCAATAATTGATAGATCACCGGTTGAAGCAAACAACACAGGTATTGCCTCATCGGAGGTGGCTAAAAAAACTGAAACTAATGTTCCGGTTTTTATAACTCTTTTTATGTATAAAGCAGAAGCGGCAGCAGAAAAACCGCATTGCGGAATGATTCCTGCAACGGCACCGATTAAAGGAGCATATCCGCCCATTTTATTGGAATATATACTAAAATTATTAAGTTTGTTTTGAATAAATTCCAATATAAAATAAATCAAGAACAAATAAGGTATTGTTTTTAGAGAATCAGAAATCGTTTCAATTATAATTTCCTGCATTTTTTGTTCTCCTTATTAACAGTTATTAAGGCATTTGCTACAACAACCATGATATGTCGTCTTTAAAGTATTTATTTTAAAAGTATGATTTTTGTAAACATGCCTTTCAACTTCATCAAGATAGTCACACTCAATATGTTGCAACTCCAAACATGACTCACAAAAAAAATGATAATGATTACGACATTTCTGTTCTAAATCAACATATTGATAGCAAGCACTATTATTATCATTGCTTTTAAACTTCCTAAGTTTCCCTTCATTCTCAAGCAGTTTAAAGAAACGGTACACAGTTGTTTTTCCCACATTATAACCGTTTCTCTTCATATTAAAAAAAACATCGTCAACAGTAATATGATTATTTGAATTTATAATTAAATATTTCAAGATTGCTTCACGTTGACTTGTTTTATATTTAAACATTTTGACATCCTCCTTAAGTGAATTAGAAAATCATTTTCAAATGATAGCATATATACTCATAAATAACAAGATTTAAAATAACGCAAGTTAGGCTTAGATTTGGTTATTTTTAAATTATAGTGTGTTAATTTAATCTATTCTGATGATTTTTAGGGAATGTTTTTAAAAAAATACAACTCATGATAAAATCTATACACATCCACTTAATCTCTGACATAATATGGTGTTATAAAATCAAACGAAAGGACAGAAGAAAATGTATCAAAATGATCCTTTTCGACATAAAAAACATCATAAACACCATCAAAAACATAATACGGAAAAAAGTTGTTGTATGTCAGATTATGGTGGAAACCCTTTTGTTGTAAACATTGAAGAAGTGACAAAGCAAAACACAAATTACAGAACTGCTCTATGGACTGGTCAGCACTTACAGCTAACATTGATGAGCATAGAAGTGGGGGAGGACATAGGACTTGAAGTTCATCCTCATGTTGATCAATTTATACGTATAGAAGAAGGGCAGGGACTTGTTTGTATGGGAGATGCTCAAGACAGGCTAGATTTTCAATCACCTGTTTTTGACGGTTGCGCTTTTGTTGTTCCGGCTGGAACATGGCATAATCTCATAAATACGGGACACAGACCTATTAAATTATACTCAATTTATGCACCTCCAAATCATCCTTATTGCACTGTTGAAGAAACTAGAGAAATTGCTATGATGAATGAATAATACATTTAGAGAGTAAAATTGAGGTATAATTATGCCATGCAAAAGAACCGCCGATATGCTAAGGGCGGTTCTTTTCATTTAACCTTGGTTGCTCAACTGTTCAACTGCATTATTTAGCTTTTGTAAAGCAATCTCTAAAACCTCTTTTCGGCACGCAATATTCATTCGCATATAACCGGGAGCACCGAATAGTTTACCGTCATTTAAATACAAACCAGCTTCATTTAAAAAGAAATCATTTAGTTGCAGATTTTCTATATTATGTTTACGGCAATCTAACCAAAGGAAATAAGTGCCATCAGGGTTTATAATCTTAATTTTGTTAATATGCTCTGATACATACTGAACAGCAAAATCTCTGTTTTCTTTAATATACATAATAACTTCATCTAGCCAAGCTCCACCTTGTTGATAGGCTGTTTCACAAGCTGTTTTCCCAAATACATTTATATCGCTTATTGCATTTACATTTATTTGATTGAAAAATTGTTTTCTGCGTAAATCATTTGGAATGAAGCAATTAGAAGCACATAAACCCGCAATGTTAAATGTTTTACTTGGAGCAGTAGCAACAACTAAATTATTTAAATATTCTTCATTTAAAGTCAAAAATGAAATATGTTTATTAGGTTTGTAAACCAAATCAAGGTGAATTTCATCAGAGAAAATAAACACATTATTTTTAGAGCAAATCTCGGCTATTTTAATAAGTTCTTCAAGTGTAAATACCTTGCCAGTGGGATTATGAGGGTTACATAACAAAAGCATCTCGGCATCTTTAGCTTGTTCTTCAAGCTCTTCAAAATTAATTAGATATCGGTTACTTTCAACTATTAAAGGGTTTTCGAGAATAATTCTGTTATTATTATTTATTAGAGAGAAAAAAGGTGGGTAAATAGGTGTTTGAATAATTATTTTATCACCCATATTTGTAAATGCCTGAATTGCTGTGCTTATAGAAGTTACCACACCTGAAATAGGAACTATCCATTCTTTTAAAACAGTAGCTAAATGTCTTTTTTTCATCCATTGTATAATAGATGAGTAATAAGACTCCGAAGTTATAGAATAACCAAAAATTCCTACATCAGCTCTTTTACGTATGGCATCTATAACTTTTTCAGGTACTTGAAAATCCATGTCTGCTACCCACATAGGTATTAAGTCAGCATTATTTATGTTTGATTTACTCCATTTTAAGGAGTTTTTATCTTGTTTAATCTTATGCTCAAAAAAGTCTAACATATCAATCAAATCCTCTTTATTATGAAAGGCTGTAGCAGGAGCTACAGCCTAAAAAATCTGATAAATCTTAGTGTTATTTTAAGAACATATTATATATGTTGTAGTTGATAACTATATAAGAGAAAACAATTGAAACAGTTGAAACAAGTTTAATAAGAATATTAAGTGAAGGACCAGAAGTATCCTTAAAAGGATCGCCTACAGTGTCACCGGTAACCGCTGCTTTATGACAATCACTGCCTTTACCGCCAAGTTTTCCGCTTTCAATGTATTTCTTAGCATTATCCCAAGCACCGCCAGCGTTTGCCATAAATACAGCCACAGCAAAACCGCAAACAGTAACGCCGCCTAACATACCAACAATACCTGCAGGACCAAGAATAAGTCCTGTTAAAATTGGCACTACAACAGCAAGAACTGAAGGCATAACCATTTCGCCTAAAGCGCCTCTTGTACAAAGGTCAACACATGTCTCATAATCAGGCTTACCAGTACCTTCCATAAGACCTGGAATTTCTTTGAACTGACGTCTAACTTCCATAACTATACTTTGAGCAGCCTTTTGAACAGCAGACATGGTCATTGCAGAGAATAAGAAAGTTAACATAGCCCCAATAAATATACCGATAAGAACCGGAGGGTTAGTTAATGATATATCAATTTTTACACCATTTGTGTTTACAATACTAACATAAGAAACAAGTAAAGCAAGAGCTGTTAAAGCTGCTGAACCGATTGCAAAACCTTTTCCTGTAGCAGCAGTTGTATTACCTAATGAGTCTAAAGCATCAGTACGTTTTCTAACGTTTTCGCCAAGTTCACTCATTTCAGCAATACCGCCAGCGTTGTCAGCAACAGGACCGTAAGCATCTGTTGCTAAAGTAATACCAAGTGTTGAAAGCATACCTACTGCAGCAATACCAATTCCATACAATCCGCGGCTAAAGTCAGCATTACCACCTGCGGCAATATAAGCTGTTAAAACTGCAGCAGAAACAATAATGATTGGAGCACAAGTTGATCTCATACCTAAAGATATACCACCGATAATAACTGTTGCTGAACCTGTTTTTGAAGCTTCAGCAAGTTCTTGAGTCGGTTTGTATGTATCAGAGGTATAATATTCTGTAAAATAGCCGATTAAACATCCAGCAAGTAACCCTGATACAATTGCAACAAAGATTCCAATATTATTAGTAATATAATAGGTTACAGGAGCAGTTACTAATGCTGCAATAACTGCTGCCGAGTAAGTTCCAGTACGAAGTGTTTTGAGTAATGATTTTTGATCCGCATCTTCTTTTGTTTTAATGAATAATGTACCAATAACGGAAGATATAATTCCAATAACAGCTATTGCAAGCGGTAAAATCATTTCGTTCCAGCCATATCCTGCTGCTGCAGCAAGTGCAAATGTAGCAAGGATAGATCCTACATAAGATTCGTAAAGGTCAGCACCCATACCAGCAACGTCACCTACGTTATCACCTACGTTATCAGCGATAACAGCAGGGTTACGTGGATCGTCTTCAGGGATTCCTGATTCAACCTTACCTACAAGGTCTGCGCCAACGTCAGCAGCTTTTGTAAAGATACCGCCGCCAACTCTTGAGAATAATGCCATTGATGATGCGCCCATACCAAACATAACCATAGTATTAGCTATTTGGTGAGCAGGATAATTAAATGCATACTTAAGAATGTGGAACCAAACAGTAATGTCTAAAACGCCTAAGCCTACAACCGTGAAACCCATAACAGCTCCAGAGGAAAAAGCTACGTTAAGACCTTTGTTAAGGCTTTCGCTAGCTGCTTGTGCAGTACGTGCGTTTGAACCCGTAGCGATCTTCATTCCGATAAATCCAGCAAGTGCAGAATAGAATCCACCGGTTAAGAATGCAAAAGGTACAAATGGATTTACAAAACCGACAAACGCTAATATACCAAGAATAATTACCATAGCAGCAAAAAACTTAGCTACGGTTGAATATTCACGTTTAAGGTAAGCATTAGCCCCTGAACGGATTGCAGCCGCAATTGTCTTAACCCTATCATTACCTTCTGAAAAGGAATACACTTTTCTACTTTGAGCAAATGCAAAAAGCAAAGCTATTCCTGAACCCAGAAAGCCGATCCAAAACATATTTTCCAAAACAACATCTCCTTTTTTATTCTCCTCATAATAATTTGCTCAAATACGCTGGCATAATATTACTCCGTTACTTAAAACCGACAATTGAGCTTTAGTATAAAATCAGCAAGATAAGCAGGCGGATATAGTATATTAAATAAGTATCCGCTAACAAACTGTGTGACATTATAGCTACAAGAATTGCGATATTATGTTCGGAGTAGTATGATACGCATTGGGCATTAAGGGAGAAATGGTTAATTAGATGTTGTTCATTATATCATAAATCAGCAAAAATTCAATATAAAAATACCCTTAAATTCAACATTTCTAAAGTTATTGTTTTAAAAGCTATGCTTTTCCCATTTCTACAGTGTTTTCATGCGCAGTAATAAAGCCAATATAAGTGAATTATCTTTACTCTATCAAATTGTTATCTTTGATTATGGTTACTCCAGTATAATAATGTGACAATATGGATTTATAATCATTTCCTTCTTTTGCCATAAAATTTGCCCCATTTTGGCTCATGCCTGCTCCATGTCCATAGCCTTTTGTTACAAAGCATATATTAGTTCCTTCTTTTGTAATAGTAAAATTACTTGACCTAAGCCCAAAAAGTTCTCTTATTTCTCTGCCTGAAAATGATTTGTTACCAATGGTAACAGTTTTTACATAGTCAGCAACTGTTCGTTCGCTAATTGCAATTTGGGAATACAAGTCCGAATCTTTTATAACAATGTCTGGAAATTTATCAGTCAGCTTAACTTTAAATTCAGTTTCTGAAAATGCTTTTTTATCTTCAAATCCAGGAGACTCTTCATCAAAAGAACTATCTACGCTTTTAAGGTACGGATAACCGGTTTGCCAAACATTTTCAGCATCTTCTGTAATTCCTGCGCTGGTAGAGTGAAACACCGCTTCAATCGGTTCGTTTTCAAAAAGCATTATTTCACCTCTAGTTTCGTCGACAGCTTTTGATATCTTTCCCCAATATTCATTATAGTTATCTCCCCAGCGCTTTAATAAAGTATCTTTGTCAAAATATGCTTGGCTTATTTTGTCCTTACCTTCCTCAAGAATATTTTCGGCAGAAACGCTGTTATTATTGATTCTTCTATAGGCGTATGTTCTTGCAGCAACGGCTTGTGCTTTTAGCGCTTCCTCCTCAAAGGAAGGAGACATTTCAGCAGCAACTACTCCTTTAATATAATCTTCAAACTCTAATAAATGACTGGAGTTATTTTCTGGGTTTAGTATTTTAATCTTACTGCTAGGCTTTGAACTATTTTCAGAAACAATATTGGTTATTTCATTTTCAGAATCAATATTATATTCTCCAAGATTACCAAGGGAAATAGTTACGATAGAAGGTATTATTATTAATGAAGAAACTATAAAAAATAGTATTGCTGAAAATTGTTTCATTAGGGTTTTCCTCCTGTTACATAATAAGTTAGAACCAGTAGATGAAACTCTTGTCCAATTAGTTAACATGCAGTATAATAATCTGAGTTGTTCTAGTATTTTAAATATATGAACACCGTAGGATAATTATGTTAAAAACAACTTAAAACCTGTATTTAAAAAACTGTCACCAAGTTCAACTTGCTACTGCCGTCAAAGGTTGTTGAATTCAGGTTCTTGTTTAGAAAGGCAGCAAATGGATCATGAAAATGGAAAATACATGTTTTTATAAATCACCTGTGGGTTATTTGGGAATAACAGCAGATGATTCAATTAAGAGGATTTTTTTTGCTGAACATATCCCAAAGGATATATTCAGTTTAGAAACTACTTTAATGAAGGAAGCCCACAAACAACTGGAAGAATATTTTCGAAAAGAAAGGCAAGATTTTGATTTACCTATTGAATTTGACGGCACAGAGCTTCAAAAAAAAGTTTGGAGAGAATTAGTATTAATACCCTATGGTGAAACTATTACATATAAAGAACTTGCTATTAGAACTTTAAATCCAAAAGCTTATCGTGCTGTAGGAAATGCCTGTGGTAAAAATCCTATCGCAATAGTAGTACCATGTCATAGGGTTGTTGGTACAGGAGGAAAGCTTACCGGCTTTGCTGGGGGTATTGAAAATAAGAAAATTCTTTTGGATTTGGAAAAAATGAAATAAATCAAAAAAAACACTTGCATTAAGCGTAATGCTGATGTATAATGTGGAATGTTGTGACATTAGGCTGTGAATCGGAAGGTTGCTTGTTTCGGCAAGGATAATTTCCGGGGAGCTATGTCAGGTTTAAAACCGGGCGACAAGGTCACTGTACTTATACTATATCTGTTATCACTGTGAGAAACGGGTTACGCGGGTCTCTTTTGCTTATTACAGCTTAAGACACACCCGGATGTGTGTACAGTCACCACTTGTCGTACGAAAAGGTGCGAAAAGGAGGGGACTTTTTTTATGGCTAATCAAAAAATTAGAATCAGTCTAAAAGCTTATGATCATAAGTTGGTAGATCAATCTTCAGCTCAAATTATTGAGACTGCAAAGAAAACTGGTGCGCAAATTTCAGGACCGATACCACTTCCAACTAAAAAGGAAATTGTAACAATCTTAAGATCTGTGCACAAACACAAAGATTCAAGAGAGCAGTTTGAAATGAGAACACACAAAAGACTGATTGACATTTTGATGCCTACGCCAAAAACTGCAGATGCATTAACAAGACTTGACTTACCTGCAGGCGTAGAGATTTCTCTAAAAATTATGTAATATCTCGGTTTATTTATAAAAAGCTAAATAGACCTAAATGATTGCCAAAGTGCAATCCTCTGTAGCGTACTTAGGAGGTGCAAAAAAGATGAAGAAAGCAATATTAGCTAAGAAAGTCGGAATGACTCAGGTTTTTACCGAAGATGGAAAGCTTATTCCTGTAACTGTTATGGAAGCCGGTCCTTGTTCCGTTCTTCAAATTAAGTCAAACGATGTTGACGGTTATGAATCATTAAAGGTCTCATTCGGAGACATGAAAGAGAACAAAGTAACCAAACCTGTGAAAGGTCAATATGACGCTTCTAAGGTAAAACCTGCTAGATTTATTAGAGAGTTTAGACTTGAAGATATATCTGGATACGAACTTGGACAGGAAATCAAAGCAGACATTTTTGCTGTTGGTGAAAGAGTAGACATTTCAGGAACATCAAAAGGTAAGGGTTTCCAAGGTAATATTAAACGTCACGGACATCATAGAGGACCTATGAGCCACGGTTCAAAATACCATAGAGGTGTTGGTGGTTTAGCCGGAGCATCTGACCCAAGTAGAGTTAGAAAAGGTCGTAAATTACCTGGACATATGGGCGATGAAACTGTTACAGTTCAAAACCTTGAAGTGGTTAGAGTTGATGCAGATAAAAACCTTCTTCTTATAAAAGGTGCTGTGCCTGGAATCAAAGGCGCATTATTGTTTATCAAAGATAGCGTTAAAGTACAATAATATCAGGTGAAAGGAGGAGTACTTAATGGCGAGTGTTACTGTTTATAATATGAACGGCGAATCAGTTGGTGAATTAGAACTAAACGATGCCGTTTTCGGAGTGGAAGTTAACGAACACATAATAAATTTGGCAATTGTTCAATATCTTGCAAACAAAAGACTTGGAACAAAGAGTGCAAAAACAAGAGCAGAAGTTGCCGGCGGCGGTAAAAAACCTTGGCGTCAAAAGAAAACAGGTCGTGCAAGACATGGTTCAATCCGTTCACCAATCTGGAGAGGCGGCGGCGTTGTGTTTGCACCAAAGCCAAGAGATTTCTCTAAGAAAATGAACAAAAAAGAAAAACGTCTTGCTATTAAATCAGCGCTTACAGTTAAAGCACAAGAAAGCAATATCATCGTTCTTGATGCGTTAGAGCTTGCTGAAATCAAGACAAAAGAAATGCAAAAGGTTTTAAATAATATCAAGGCTGCGGACAAAGCTCTTATCATGATTGAAGAATCAAACAAGAACATTCAACTTTCCGCAAGAAACATTCCTAACGTTAGAACAGCATCCGTTAACACTATTAATGTGTATGATCTTATAAAATATGATTCTCTTGTTATAACAAAGAGTGCGGTTTCAAAGCTTGAGGAGGTGTATGCATAATGGCTGACTTAAAGTATTACGATGTTATACTTAAACCTGTCATTACTGAAAAAAGCATGAATATGCTAGCAGATAAAAAATATGTTTTCCTTGTACACCCTTCTGCTACTAAGATTCAAATTACCGAAGCGGTTGAAAAAATGTTTGACGGCACTAAAGTGCAAAAAGTTAACACTATGAATTACAAGGGAAAACCAAAAAGACGTGGACGTATTGAAGGCAAAACAGCAAAAAGAAAGAAAGCTATCGTTCAACTTACTGAAGGCTCTAAAGAAATTGAGTTATTTGCCGGAATGTAATAAAACCTGTTTTGAATCAAAAAATGCGCAAGATGCGTGAAAGGAGTGCAAAAATGGGTATAAAAAGATATAAACCGTATACCCCTTCCAGAAGGAATATGACAGGCTCTGATTTTGCAGAAATAACAAAATCAACGCCAGAGAAGTCTTTAGTAGTTCACTTAAAGACTAATTCCGGAAGAAATAACCAAGGTAAAATCACTGTACGCCATAAAGGTGGCGGACACAAGATTAAATATAGAATAATCGACTTCAAAAGAAACAAAGATGATATACCTGCAAAGGTTGCTGCAATCGAGTATGATCCAAACAGAACTTGCCACATTGCATTATTAAATTATGTTGATGGTGAGAAAAGATATATTCTTGCTCCAAACGGTCTTTCAGTAGGCGACACTGTAATGAGCGGACAAAATGCCGAAGTAAGAGTTGGTAACTGTATTCCTCTTAAGGATATGCCTGTTGGTTCAAGTATTCATAACATTGAGTTAAAACCTGGTAAAGGCGGACAGCTTGTTAGAAGTGCAGGAAACATTGCTCAGCTCATGGCTAAAGGTGATAAGTATGCAACAGTTAGATTACCTTCAGGCGAAATGCGTCTTGTTCCTATCGGTTGCCGTGCAACAATCGGTCAGGTAGGTAATATTGACCACGAACTTATTAAAATCGGTAAAGCCGGTAGAAAACGCCACATGGGTATCCGTCCAACAGTAAGAGGTTCTGTTATGAACCCTAATGACCATCCTCACGGTGGTGGTGAAGGTAGAGCGCCAATCGGACGTCCAAGTCCTATGACTCCTTGGGGTAAACCTGCGCTTGGTTACAAAACTAGAAAGAAACACAAAGCTTCAAACAAATATATTGTTCACAGAAGAACAAAGTAGTCTCCTAATGTATTGTATGTTAATTTTACCCGAAAGGAGGAAGCTGTTTTATGAGCAGATCGCTTAAAAAAGGACCTTTTGCAGACGACCATCTACTTAAAAAGATAGATGCTTTAAATAAAAATAACGAAAAAACTGTTATTAAAACTTGGTCACGTCGTTCAACAATTTTCCCAACAATGATTGGTCATACAATCGCTGTTCATGATGGAAGAAAGCATGTGCCGGTATATGTAACGGAAGATATGGTTGGTCATAAGCTTGGCGAATTCGCCTTAACACGAACCTACAGAGGGCACGGTAAAGACGCTGAAAAGAAATCAAGAGTAAAATAATTTGATCTTTAAGTAAGGAGGGATAAACGTGGCGAAGGGACATAGATCGAAGATTAAAAGAGAACGTAACGAAGCTAAGGATTCAAGACCGTATGCAATCCTCAGATACGTTCGCCTATCTCCTATAAAAGCAAAAGTTGTTCTTGACCAAATTAAAGGCAAGGACATTAAAGTAGCAAAAGCAATGCTTAGCTATTCACCAAGATATGCTTCCGCTGTTATTGCAAAAATTCTTAATTCGGCAATAGCAAATGCTGAAAACAATCTTGGACTTGATACAGAAAAATTGTTTGTTGAGGAAGCGTTCGCAAATCAAGGACCAACAATGAGAAGGTTTAGAGCGCGTTCACACGGTAGAGCAGACAGAATCGAAAAGAAAACAAGTCATATTTCCATTATTTTAAACGAGAAGTAAGGAGGGTACGAATGGGACAGAAAGTTCACCCACACGGATTAAGGGTCGGAATTATCAAGGACTGGGACTCCAGATGGTATGCCGAGAAGAACTTCGCAGGTTACCTTGTCGAGGATTTCGAAATAAGAAAATATATTAAAAAGAAGCTTTTCACTTCCGGTATTTCAAAAGTGGAAATCGAAAGAACTCATGATAAAATTAAATTAACTGTATATACAGCTAAACCAGGTATCGTAATCGGAAGAAACGGCGAAGCTATTGAAAGGCTAAAGAATGAAATTTCTGCCAAAGTAAATGGCAATGCTACAAGCAAGAAAGAAGAAAAAAGAATTTTCATCAACATTGAAGAAATCAAAAGAGTTGAGCTTAACGCACAATTAGTTGCTGAAAATATAGCTAATCAGCTTGAAAACCGTGTAACATTCAGACGTGCTATGAAGCAAGCTATGGGCAGAACTATGAAAATGGGTGCTCAAGGCATTAAAACTCAAGTTTCTGGCAGACTTGGCGGAGCGGATATGGCTAGAACTGAGCATTATCACGAAGGAACAATTCCTCTTCAAACACTAAGAGCCGACATTGACTACGGTTTTGCTGAAGCGAACACAACTTATGGAAAAACTGGCGTAAAAGTTTGGATATACAAAGGTGAGGTACTTCCTGTGAAAGAAAAAAAGGAAGGGAGTGGTAAATAATGTTAATGCCAAAAAGAGTAAAAAGGCGCAAGCAATTTAGAGGCCGTTTAAAAGGTCGCGCGCTTAGAGGCAATAAAGTAACTTATGGCGATTTTGGAATTCAAGCATTAGAAGCCAGCTGGATTACTTCTAACCAAATCGAAGCAGCCCGTATTGCTATGACTAGATATATTAAACGTGGTGGTCAAGTTTGGATTAAAATATTCCCTGATAAACCAATTACTGAAAAACCTGCTGAAACACGTATGGGTTCCGGTAAAGGTTCACCTGAATATTGGGTTGCTGTAGTTAAACCCGGCCGCGTAATGTTTGAGCTTGGCGGAGTCGCTGAAGAAACAGCAAGAGAAGCTCTGCGTCTGGCTATGCATAAACTTCCCATCAAATGCAAGATTGTTTCAAAAGCTGAACTGGAAACGGAAGGTGAGAAGTAGTGAAGAGAGTTAAATTTTTAGACGAATTAATAGATAAAACTCAAGACGAGCTGAAAGCAAATTTAGTAAGCGCTAAAAAGGAATTATTTAATCTAAGATTTCAAAACGCTACTAATCAGCTTGATAATACCTCCAGAATTAAAGAAGTAAGAAAGAATATTGCTCGTATTCAAACAGTCATTACTCAAAAAGAGAATGCAATTGCAAAGGAGGTTTAAAACGTGGAAAGCTTGGAAAGAAATCTTCGTAAAACACGTATCGGCAGAGTAGTCAGTGATAAGATGGACAAAACAATTGTTGTTGCCGTTGAAAATAATATAAAGCATCCACTTTATGGCAAGATCATCAAAAGAACTTATAAACTTAAGGCTCATGATGAGAAAAATGAATGTGGAATCGGAGATAGAGTAAAGGTAATGGAAACAAGACCTCTTTCTAAAGAAAAAAGATGGAGACTTATTTCTATAATTGAAAAAGCTAAGTAGTGTTTAGGAGGGACTAGAATGATTCAACAAGAATCAAGACTCAAAGCTGCTGACAATTCCGGCGCTAAAGAACTTCTTTGCATTAGAGTCTTAGGTGGCTCAACAAGAAGATATGCCGGAGTAGGCGATACTATTGTTGCTTCGGTTAAAGATGCAACACCCGGCGGTGTTGTAAAAAAAGGCGAGGTTGTAAAAGCGGTAGTAGTACGTACTGTGAAGAGCGTAGGTCGTCCTGACGGTTCATATATCAGATTCGACGAAAATGCGGCAGTTATTATAAAAGAGGACAAAAATCCAAGAGGTACTCGTATCTTTGGACCAGTTGCCAGAGAGCTTAGAGATAAGCAATTCATGAAAATCATTTCCCTTGCGCCGGAAGTGTTATAGGAGGTGTAGATGTGAGTAAATCCGATAAAACGCCTACAAAAGTAAATACAAAGCTTAGAAAAGGCGATATGGTTCAGATTATCGCTGGAACAGAAAAGGATAAAAAGGGCAAAATTTTAGATATCGACAGAAAAAAGAACAGAATTATTGTTGAAGGCGTCAACATCATTTCAAAGCATGTTAAACAAGGCTCAAAAGAAAGTCAACAGGGCGGAATTATTAAAAGAGAAGCCTATGTTCATGCTTCAAATGTAATGTACGTTCACAAAGGCAAGACTACTAGACTAGGTTACAAACTTGTAACTGAAGAAAAGAACGGCGTTAAGAAGACAATCAAATACAGAATTGCAAAATCTACGGGAGAAATGATCGATTAATCTGCCGGGAAGGAGGTCAAATAATGACAAGGTTTAGAGAGTTTTATGAAAATGAAGTAGCTCCTGCTATGACAAAGAAATTTTCATATAAGAGCATCATGGCTGTACCTAAGCTTGAAAAAATTGTAATTAACATGGGTTTGGGCGAGGCAAAAGAAAACTCTAAGGTAATAGAAGCTGCGGTTAGAGATCTTTCTATAATCACAGGACAAAAACCAATCGTTACAAAAGCTAAAAAATCTGTTGCTGCTTTTAAGCTTAGAGCTGGAATGCCAATCGGATGCAAGGTAACACTTAGAGGCGCGAGAATGTACGAATTTGCTGATCGTTTAATCAACCTTGCTTTCCCAAGGGTTCGTGACTTTAGAGGTATTAGTGCTGATTCATTTGATGGAAGAGGTAACTATACTGTCGGAATTAAAGAACAACTTATTTTCCCTGAAATCGAATATGATAAGATTGATAAAATCAGGGGGATGGACATTGTTTTTGTTACTACCGCAAACACGGATGAAGAGGCTCGCGAACTATTAAAATTGTTTGGTATGCCTTTCAAAAAGCAAGGAGGTAATTAACAATGGCTAAGAAATCAATGATAGCGAAGCAAAAAAGAACGCCTAAGTTTTCTACAAGAGCATACACAAGATGTAATATCTGCGGAAGACCCCATGCGACGCTTAGAAAATATGGCATTTGCCGTATTTGTTTTAGAGAATTGGCTTACAAAGGTCAAATTCCAGGCGTAAGAAAAGCTAGCTGGTAAACTGCCAGAATCGAAAGGAGGAAATGCAATGTCAATGAGCGATCCAATTGCCGATATGCTTACAAGAATTCGAAACGGCAATACAGCTAAACACTTAACTGTAGATGTACCATCTTCTAAAATGAAGAAATCTATTGCAGATATTCTTACATCTGAAGGATATGTTAAGGGCTATGAAGTGATTGAAGATGGTGCTAAAAAGACATTAAGAATAACCCTTAAATACGGAAGAGATAGAAGTGAAAAAGTAATTTCGGGCTTAAAAAGGATTTCAAAACCTGGTCTTAGAGTCTACGCTGGCTCAGAAGAGGTACCAAAGGTATTAGGAGGCCTCGGAACGGCAATAATATCAACATCCAAAGGCGTAATGACAGATAAAGACGCTCGTAAAAACAAGATCGGCGGAGAAGTAATTGCTTTCATTTGGTAAGCAAACATTAATTAGTGAAAAGAGGTGCAGAACATGTCACGTATCGGCAAATTGCCAATAGCGCTTCCTGATGGCGTTGATTTTAAAATCGAGCCAGGTAACCTTATAACTGTTAAAGGTCCTAAGGGAACGCTTACTAGAAAATTAGTTGATGACATGAACATCGCAATTGAAGATAAAGTAATAACTGTTTCAAGACCTTCTGATTTAAAGAAACATAAGGCTCTTCATGGTTTAACCAGAACACTTATTGCAAACATGGTTCAAGGCGTTGTTAACGGATACGAAAAAGTATTAGAAGTTAATGGTGTTGGTTATAGAGCGGCAAAGAGCGGAAAGAAATTGACATTAAACCTTGGATATTCACATCCTGTTGAAATGTCAGATCCTGACGGAATCGAAACCACTGTTGAAGGCAATAAAATTACAGTAAAAGGAATTGACAAAGAAAAAGTTGGTCAGTTTGCGGCAGAAATAAGAACAAAACGTCCACCTGAGCCATACAAAGGCAAAGGCATTAAATATGCAGACGAAGTTATCAGACGCAAGGCTGGAAAAGCCGGCAAAAAATAGTAAAGGAGTGAGTTCAATTGATTAAAAAGCCATCAAGAAAAGTTTTAAGAGAAAAACGTCATTGGCGTATGAGAAATAAATTATCAGGAACTGCCTCCTGTCCACGCTTGGCTGTTTTCCGTTCAAACAAACATATTTATGCTCAAGTAATTGACGACGTTCAGGGCGTTACAATTGCTGCGGCTTCCACTATGGAAAAAGAAATTTCAAATGAGTTGAAAACAACTTCTGATATAAATGCAGCAACTGCTGTAGGCACTGCTGTTGCAGAAAGAGCAAAAGCTAAGGGTATCGAAGAGATAGTGTTTGACAGAGGCGGTTATGTTTATCATGGTAAGGTTGCTGCTTTGGCTGATGCTGCCAGAGAAGCAGGTCTTAAGTTCTAAAAGGAGGGAATAGCTTGAGCGAAACAAAAAGAATCGATCCATCGAATCTTGATTTAAAAGATAAAGTTGTTACAATAAACAGGGTTACAAAGGTTGTAAAAGGTGGTCGTACATTTAGGTTTGCTGCTTTAGTAGTAGTAGGCGACGGTGCAGGTCATGTTGGTGCCGGACTTGGAAAAGCTTCTGAAATTCCTGACGCTATTAGAAAAGGTAAAGAAGACGCAATCAAAAACCTTATCAATGTTAACCTTAACGAAAGCCACAGTATCTATCATGAAATTGTAGGACAGTATGGAAGCGCAAATGTGCTTATGAAACCTGCTGTTGAAGGTACAGGCGTTATCGCAGGCGGCCCTGCTAGAGCAGTGCTTGAGCTTGCAGGCGTTAAAAACATCAGAACTAAATCATTAGGCTCAAACAACAAAAAGAATGTTGTAAGTGCAACTATCGAAGGACTCAAAGCAATCAAAACACCTGAAGAGGTTGCAAGACTACGTAATAAAACAGTAGAGGAGATTTTAGCATAATCTTTATGCTAAAAAAAGGAGGTAGTGAAATTGTCAGAGGAGCTTAAAATTACCTTGGTAAAATCTACT
>CAZTAY010000030.1:0-22680 GCA_964611655.1 uncultured Eubacteriales bacterium | reverse complement strand
TACGATAACATAGATTTCGGACCCAGAACCCATGGCATAAATTAAAAAGTGGCTCTTGACGAAATTGTTGAAAATTCACTAAATTGTGCTGCTATTTTGGATGAAACTAAGGATAGATTGAAAAAATCTGCATTGGGACTTTCAGGTGGTCAGCAACAAAGACTTTGTATTGCTAGAGCACTTGCAGTTTCTCCTGAAGTGCTTTTAATGGACGAACCAACTTCAGCCCTAGACCCAATTTCTACTTCAAAAATCGAAGAACTTATTTTTCAACTAAAGGAAGAATACACTATAGTAATTGTTACGCATAATATGCAACAGGCAACCAGGGTAAGTGATAGAACTGCTTTCTTTTTAATGGGCGAAGTAATTGAATATGATTATACAGAAGCATTATTCTCCATTCCAAAGGACAAAAGAACCGAAGATTATATTACAGGTCGATTCGGTTGATTTTATATTATACTAAAAAGCCAATTTAAGGGGGAGTTTTAATGAGAACAAAGTTTGACGACCAGTTAACCAAATTAAACACTAGCCTTATAGAAATGGGAGCGGCAATCGAAAATTCTATTTCAACAGCAACAGAAGCGCTTATAAACAAAGATATTGAGCTTGCAAAACAAACACTTGCCCATGAGGATGAAATTGACGAGCGAGAAAAAAATATTGAAGCTTTATGTCTAAAACTTTTACTTCAACAACAACCTGTAGCGAGTGATTTAAGAGTAATCTCTGCTGCACTTAAGATTATAACTGACATGGAAAGAATAGGGGATCACGCAACAGACATTTCAGAGATTACTATTTTGCTTTCAAAGAGTGAGTACATAAAAAAATTAGAGCATATTCCTCAAATGGCAGAGGCCGCAATTAAAATGGTTCGTGAAAGTGTTGATGCATTTGTTAAAAAAGATACTGAGTTAGCAAAATCTGTTATTGCTCATGATGATGTGGTTGATGATTTGTTTCAGTCAATTAAGGATGATTTATACGAGTTAATGGTTGCAAACGTTGAAAATTGTAAGCAAGCCCTGGATCTTTTGATGGTGGCTAAATACTACGAAAGAATAGGCGATCATGCGGTTAACATCGCAGAATGGGTTGTTTTTTCCATAACAGGAGAGCATATAAAGGAAATGGATATTTAGGGGTTACAAATGCAGACCATTTATATAGTAGAAGATGATGACAATATAAGAGACCTTGTTACGTATGCTTTAAAAGCTTCAGAATACACGGTTGTTGGATTTGAATCAGGCAAAGAGTTTTGGAAAAGACTCGAAAAAGAGATGCCTGTACTTGTTATTTTGGATATTATGTTGCCTGATGAGGATGGTATATCCATAATTAAAGAGCTTCGTAAAAATCAGAAAACAACTAACTTGCCTGTTATTTTTTTGACAGCAAAAACAAATGAATATAATAAAATTTTAGGGTTAGACCTAGGAGCGGATGATTACATATCCAAGCCATTTTCAGTATTAGAACTAATTTCTCGGATAAATGCTGTATTAAGACGTTACAAGCCTTTAGTGTCTTTGGGTAAAATAGCATATGGCCAGGTTGAGGTTGATCTTGAAAAAAGAACCGTAATATCATACGGCGAAAATATTGTACTGACATACAAGGAATTTGAGGTATTATATTGCCTTCTTTCAAAAGCAGGCACTGTATATACAAGAGATAAATTAATGGAGATTGTTTGGGGATTTGACTTTGAAGGTGAAAGCCGAACAGTTGATATGCATATTAAAACTTTAAGGCAAAAACTAAAAAAGGGTGGAGAAATCATAAAAACAATAAGAGGCGTGGGCTATAAAATAGGTGATTAGATTGAAAAAAAGAATTTATTTTAACATGTTGATAATAACTTCCCTTAGCTTTTTATTGCTCACGCTGCTTTTGATCTATTCTTCATACCTAATTTATAATTCCCGTGTAAAAGAGGATTTAAAAAGTAACACATATATTTTGGCTGAATTTTTAAGTATTTCTGCAAGTGGAGATGAAGTATCTTACCTTGAACAGATAGATAAAACAAAAATTCAAGAACGAATAACATTAATAGACCCATCAGGTAAGGTTGTTTTTGATACTGAAAAAGATCCACTACAGTTAGAAAACCATATTGATAGACCTGAAATAATTGATGCAAAGAAAAATGGTTTTGGAGAAAGTGTACGTTTTTCAGTTACACTGGGAACATATACTCATTATTTTTCGCTGTTACTTTCATCGGGAGATGTTTTGAGAATTTCCCAAACCTCTGATAATGTATATAGAATAGTTTTTGAAAGATTACCCTATGTTTTAAGTCTGTATCTGATTATATTAGTGTTCATGTACTACTTATCAGGCAAACTTACGAAGCGCACTCTTAAACCTTTAAATAATTTTGAATTTGGTAAGACTGACATAACAGAGATTTATGATGAACTATCTCCATTTATTAAAAGAATTAACCATCAAAAGGTTGAGATTGAAAAACAAGTGGCAATGTTAAAAGAAAGATCAGATACCATAAGTTCTATTATGGAAAATATGAAAGAAGGTCTTATTCTTTTAACGTTGGATTCTAAAATAATTTCAGCAAACAAGAGTGTACTAAATATATTCTCCTCAAAAGAAGATTTAACAGGGAAGAACGTAATTGAATTGACCAGAAACCCAAAAATATTGGAAGCCATAAAAAATGCATGTGAAGGCAATCCACATGATATTATTTTAGAGATAAATGGTGCGTTTTATAGCATTTTCTTTAACCCTGTTTCTGATATTGGAATTATGGTTTTACTTCATGATATAACAGAAAAGATCCTTGCTGAATCAAAGCGCAAAGAGTTTTCTGCAAATGTTTCCCATGAAGTAAAAACACCGCTTACAACTATAATGGGTTATGCAGAGATGCTCTCATGCGGAATGGCAAAGAAACAAGATACTATAGAATTTTATAATAAAATTAAAAATGAGGCAGGCAGGCTTTTAAATCTAATTGAGGATATTATATTACTTTCAGAGCTGGACGAAGATTCTATTACAAAGACTTTTGAGAAATTTGATTTAAAAGAGCTTCTACTAGAGGTGTGCCAAGGCTTGGCTCTTAAAGCAGAAAAGAACAATATTAGCCTAAATATTAAAGGAGACGGTCAATTTATAAACGCTAATCGGACGTTTATTTATAATATGACATCAAATTTAATAGATAATGCTATTAAATATAACAAGCAGGGCGGGTTTGTTAATGTTGAAACTTGTGAAAATGATGGAAATATACTATTAATAATTGAAGATAACGGAATTGGAATACCTAAAAACCAGCAGGATAGAATTTTTGAAAGGTTTTATACTGTTGATAAATCTCGCTCTAAAAAGCGTGGAGGTACTGGACTGGGGTTGTCTATTGTAAAGCATATTGCCCAATATCACAATGCATCAATTGAATTAACCAGTGAATTAAATTGTGGCACAATAATAAAAATTACATTCCCGAGAATTTCCTAAGGATGTGTGACTACATGCATGTATGGAATCCATGGCACGGCTGCAATAAAATCAGTACCGGATGTGAAAATTGCTATGTATATAGAACGGATGCTAAGTATGGCAAAGACAGTTCCGGCATAACAAAACTAAAGAGTTTCAATCTACCCATAAGACTTAACAGGTATAAGCAATATAAAATACCCGCAGGTGAAACTCTATGGACTTGTTTTACTTCCGACTTCTTGCTTGAAGAAGCCGATATATGGAGAAGTGAAGCATGGTCTATGATTAGAGAAAGAAAAGATATAAATTTTGTTTTTCTGACAAAACGGATCCACAGACTTAATAATGTCTTGCCCAATGACTGGGGGGAAGGCTATGATAACGTAACAATCGGCTGTACCTGTGAAAATCAGAATAGAGCCGATTTTCGTTTGCCTATTTTCCTGTCTTTGCCTATAAAAAGACGATTAATAGTCTGTGAACCCTTACTTGAGCATATTGAACTTACTCCTTATTTAAGCAATAAAATAGATGAAGTAATTGTTGGGGGAGAAAGTGGATACTATGCAAGGGTATGCGATTTTGCCTGGATAAAGTCAATTTATAAACAATGTGAACTGGCTGGTATTGATTTTACTTTTAGGCAGACAGGAGCAAGGTTTAAAAAAGATGGTAAGTTATTTCATGTCCCCAGAAAATTTCAGCTTAGCCAGGCAGCAAAAGCAAATTTAAGTACTCGTTTTAGTAACAAGACTTAGGTGTATACACCTATTTCATTAATCTTCTTAATGAAAAGGTATGCAATTAGCCCTGTGATAGAACCGGCAATAATTCCGCTTATGACTAAAACTGGTATGTAATTTAGTATTATATAATTCTCGATAATAAATGCCGCCATGAATATCTGTCCTATATTATGAGATACTCCGCCAATTACACTGACTCCAATAAAACCAAATAAATTGCTTTTTTTAAATAAAATCATTAGAATAACACTTATTAATCCCCCTGAAAGGGCATAAAGCATACCCGAAATTCCCGAAAACAGGATTCCGGACATAATGACTCTAATAATATTTAAAACAAACGCTTCTCTAGCACCTCTCAAATACAAAACAGCAATGATTACCACATTAGCTAATCCCAACTTGATTCCAGGTATGGCTTGAACAGGAGAAGGTATTATTCTCTCAAAATAACCAACGATTAAAGCTAATGCAATAAACACACCTAAAAATGCTACTTCTTTTCCTTTATTCATAAAAGTCCTTTCTGAATTAGAACCTGTTTACTATCTTTCGTCAAGCAGATTTTTTAGATTATTAATTTGATGACGACTCATAACTCTGAAAAATCTTAGGAGTTAGTGACTTAGCAGAACTAGATTCAGCCAAACAGATTCTTACTGCGATATAGCGTCCCATTCAGGGCTACTACCTATTATTTGAATTGAAAGCTTATGTGGTAGACAAATAATAGTCTCATTAATATGTTTAATATTACCTTGTTTTACACATATTTTGTCTCTGCAATCAGAATCTAACATTTTAACTTCACCGTTTTTAATTTCTATATCATTAAAACCTACATCTTCTGCATTTATTTCATAAACCGCATCTTCTATAAGATTTACTTCATGCAAAACCTTACCAGATTGCTTAATTAAAACAATGTCACCAGAGGCTGTATTTTTGTTAAGCATATATACAAACAAAACTGATGATGAAAGCAATATAACAATCAAAACCACATCGGATTTTTTAAGTAAAACCATAAAAACTCCTTATTTCTATATTTTTGCATAGTCTGAATAATCTTTTAAGATATTCTTAACTTTGTTTTTATCTTCAAAAGTAAATGAAAGTCTTAAAAATATTGAATTAATATTTAAACCTTTGTTAAGTAAATTTATAGGACTGTGATTTAAAATATTAATATAACAATCTGTACAATTACGCTTAATGGGATAAACTAGACCATTTGTACTCTTTAAATAATAATTTTTTTTATTGTCTTTTTTATTGCAGAATTTTCCACTATCTTTATCATTTAAAGGACATTGATGGGTAACCATAATAGGTAGATGTCCATAAGCATATACCTCTGAGTTTTCATCAAATCCTGCTAAATCATTGCCATTTACTTCTACACCTATTGTCGCTAGTATATTCATTTCATTCAAAAACATTTGACCTTGCAGATTAGTAATAGGAATAGTAAAATCGCTGACCACTTTCTTGTGGAGATTTTTTAATTTAAAAACTTGTCCCGTTGTTCTGACAAGAAAACCTTGTATTTCTTTATCATTATAAAAACAAAGTCCATGTTCTTGGGTTCTTTCAATTTGTCTCAATGCAATAAACAGATCAAACTTATGTTTTTTTGACTCAGATATATAATAATTAAGGTCTTTTCTTGTTGTTTCTGAATCTTCAATATAAATTCTTGATATGTTAAAGGATTTAGCAGCATCAAATTGCTCTTTATTTTCAACTGAAACGGTTAACTTATGATTAATGTTTTTATTAATTCTTGGACTAATAATTCTGGTTTCTTCATAATTCCGTTTAAAGCTTTCACAGCACCTCTTTTCAAGCAACTCCAAGGCTTCTCTACGTAGCTTGTTTAACTCTGAAATGTTAATAAACACATCGTTATCAAGCTCTGTTTCAATTTCATCAAAGTAAAATGGAGTATTTCCAGTTTTGTTAAGCTGCTCTAAAATTCTATCCTTTGAAATTGGTGAGGATACTGCTTTTGAAACATAACCTCCTGTAACAGAAACTTTGGTTTGATTCTTGATTAATGCTAGCTGCATTTCTCTATCTTTTAGAATACTTATTTTGCCTGATATACCAACCTGTTTAGAGCGAGTCTTTAAGTCACTGTTAATTCTATCGGTGAGATTTTTGTCAAAGGTTCTATAAATCTTGTTGCCTTTATTAACATTCCCTTTTATTTGAATTTGAACAATCTCGTTCTTTTTTATCTGTTTGCTTATATAAGTACCCAAACTTTTATCGCTTCCTTGAAATTCTATTCCATCTCCCGGAACAAAATCAAGCAGAGAGCGAAAGATTGCCATGTTGGTTTTACTGTCGTATTTTATAACTTCTCCAGCATACAGACCCTGATGCTTAGGTCTTTCAAGGCTCATCATATTTTTACCGGCAAAGCTTTCATAATAGCCGTTTGAAAACCCGCCACGATTGAAGTGCTGCAAAAGCTCGTTAATGTCTTTATCATTTACCCTGTGTTCAATACCTTCAAAAATCAAATCAATATATTTTCTATATATTGATACAACACCATAAACATAAGATATGTTTTTTAGCCTTCCTTCAATTTTGAAAGAGTGTATGCCTGAATTAACTAGCTTATGTAATATACTGACGGTTTCAATGTCTTTAGGGCTGAGTAGATATTTATTGCTTAGAGACTTTGAATTTTCTAAAAGTTCATAGGACATACGGCATGGTTGTGCACATGTACCTTTGTTTCCGCTTCTGCCCCCTGACACATAGCTCATGTAGCACTGACCTGAATAGCAGACGCATAAAGCTCCATGTACAAAGGTTTCAACTTCAATTTTGGTCTTTGCTAAAATATTTTTTATTTCCTCCAAAGATAATTCTCGTGATAGAACTACCCTTTTAATGCCAATCGATTCAAGAAACAATACATCAGAAACAGAATGTGCTGTCATTTGGGTACTGGCATGGATGGGTATATCAGGGAAAAAATCTTTTACAAGTTTAATAGCCCCTAAGTCTTGCATTATTAATGCGTCTATTCCAATATTCACTGCGTCTTTTAAAAAATTAAGTACATTAGAAAGCTCTGAACTTCTATATAAAGTGTTTACTGTTAAAAATGCTTTTACATCTCTTGCGTGGCAGTAGTCAATAGCTTTTTCCATTTCTTCTAAAGTGAAATTTTCTGCGCTGTATCTTGCATTAAATTGTTTGCCTCCAAAATATACACTGTCACAGCCTGCTTTAACAGCCGCCTCCAGTATATTATAATTTCCGGCAGGCGCAAGTAGCTCAGGTTTTGTTTTGTTTGTCATGAAATCACCTCTATTTGGCTATGACAACTATTATACCAGAAACCAAATAAATTTTAAGTAAGTTGTACAGGAAATTTTTATCAGTGGGGTAACGGCTTTAGGACTTGTTTCATATACTATTAATGTACAAACATAAAAAATGTTTTTAAGGAGGCAGTGATGTATAGAGATTACAGAAGGGACATTTACGGTCCAACAAATAGAAGGAATGTACCATGTGGAAGTCCACAGCCAATGCAACAACCAATGCAACAGCCTATGGTTTCACCACAGCCAATGGTAGGTTCACCTATGGTAGGCGCACCTATGGGCGGACCAATGCATCCAGCGCACCACCACCATCATGAACATGAAAAATGTTGCGGAGATAAACCGGCTTGCAAGAAGTTAGTAAGTCAATATGCTGATATTAGCTTACCTGTAAGCATAATGCCTTATGCTATTATGGGTGAAGCATGTACCGAATGTTGTGGAGAACCAGTTGTTTCTTTAACACAAAGAGGTTGCGGCCATGGCTGTAAATGCGAATTGGTTGTAACACAAAAACTTAAGGTTAAAATACCTATCGTATATGGTGCAGACACAGAAAAAGAAGGCTGTCATGTAAGATGCCATAATGAATGTGATCATTACGGGTATTAGAGCTAATAGAAAAAATTGAACATTTTCTCTATTTCATATTTGGGCTTTATTACATGCGAATAAAGCCCATTATTTTAATATTTTTCTATGTCAATAATTTTAGCCGTATATTTCTCCTGTAGAGCTAATTCACAAATAAACTCAAACTTGCTTGTATTATCACTTACATAAAATGTTTTTTCACTTTTACTGTTTTGAGCACAAAGTAAACCTTCCTTTTCCAACAGATTTTTCAGTTCTATGGATACCATTTCAGCGGGGTCAACTATATAGATATCAGTGCCGCAAACCTTTTGTAGGCAATTTTTTAACAGCGGATAATGAGTACATCCTAAAACTATACTGTCAACGTTTTTATTTATAAGCTCATCAAGGTAATATCGTGCGCCTAAGCTTGTTATTTCCGAATCTAATAAACCTTCTTCTGCAAAAGGCACAAACAGAGGACATGCTTTTGAAAAAACATTAGCGTCAGGCATATCTTGTAATATAAGCTTTTCATATGCACCGCTTGTTATTGTTCTTTCTGTACCTATTATACCTATTTTTTTATTTTTGGTTTGAAGTAAAGAAGCTTTAACCCCAGCTTCAACAACACCCATAACAGGAATATTAGTACTGGCTTTTAAGGTTTCAAGAGAATTGGAACTTGAAGTGTTGCATGCTACAATGACTGTTTTAACATCCTGTTCCTCTAAAAAACGAAGGTTCTGGAGAGAAAATTTAGTTACTGTTTCAATTGATTTGTTACCGTAGGGTACTCTGGCAGTGTCTCCGAAATAAATAATCTTTTCATTTGGAAGCGTCTTAATAATCTGGCTAACGACTGTAAGACCTCCGACGCCGGAGTCAAACACTCCGATGGGTCTATTGTCCATTTTTACCTCCTGTTTCAAAAGGCTCTAAAGCAAATCTAATCAGTTCGTCAATTAGTTTGTTGATCGGCATATTTTCTTTCTCCCATAACATTGGATACATACTGATTGAGGTAAAGCCAGGTATAGTATTAATTTCATTAAAAATAACTCTATTTGTATGATGTTCAAGAAAGAAATCTACTCTTGCAAAGCCTTTGCATCCTGTAGCTTTAAAAATAACTTTCGAGTATTCTTGAATCTCTTTTATAATTTCCTCATCTAAATCTGGGTTAAGTATTGTTTTTGAATCATCACTGTTGTATTTTGAATCGTAGTCATAAAAATCCGCACTGGAAATAATTTCTCCCACTCCTGATGCCTTGGGTTCAGTATTTCCTAAAACTGCACATTCAAGCTCTCGTCCGGAAATGGCTTCCTCAATAATTATCTTACTATCATGCTCTAGGGCCGTGTAAATAGAATCAAAGAGTTCCTGTATGGTTTCAGCTTTTGTTACGCCTACAGAAGAACCGGCGTTTGCAGGCTTTACAAAGCATGGGAATCCAAGCTTATCTTTCGCTGCATCAACCAACTTACTTATATCATCCGAGTTTTTGGGAGATGATGCTATATATTTTGCTTGTGGAATATTATTATGGCTTGCAATTAACTTTGTCATTTCTTTATCCATACAAACTGAAGATGCTAATACTCCTGAACCTACATAGGGGATTTGGGCAAGCTCTAATAAACCTTGCAGAGTTCCGTCCTCACCATATTTTCCGTGTAATATAGGAATTACAAAATCTATAGGAATTTCTTTATAAATATTTCCAACTAACTTAAGAATGGATTTTTTGGTTGCATCTGGAGAAATAATTGCAGGTGAAGCATATTTTTCCCATTCATTGGGTTTCAGGTTTTCTGGAGTACCGCTGTATAAAAGCCATTGTCCGTTTTTAGTTATTCCGATTGAAAGTACATAGTATTTGTAGTTATCTATACCCGATAGAAAAGTTTTGGCAGATCGAAGTGAAACTTCGTGTTCGCTGGACTGTCCACCAAAAAGTATGAGTGCTGTTTTTTTATCCAAAATACCACCTCTTCTAAAAATGCTCTAGCTAAAGAATTATAGCACAAAATTCAAGCTTATAACAGATCATAAAAAATTAATGTGAGTAGAATTTTCAAATTACAATCAATAATAATATTCTATGCAGAAATCTTGATTGATTTACTATTACGTAGGTAATTAAATTTGTCCTTACTTTTAAAGCCTAAATGAATAGTTTTAAAGCTATTTGCACAATTTATCAGTAGATAGAGCAATTCCATGTTTGACTTGCAGTTTTTAAGCCGGAAATCGGAGGATTTAGGACGTTTTCTGTGTAGATTGCTTATTTCAAACGACATTGCTATATAATGGAGGCGGTGGGTTAATGTCTGATGAGAATTTAATGCTTGGAAAAAATTTAAATGCCAATATAGAACTTGTTGAAAAGTCTTTTGAAGGTTGCTCTGATATAGTTAAAAGAAAATTTCCTGTTGGAAGAAACATGGATTATTGGGTCTATGTAACTTATATTGATGGGCTTGCAAACAGGGATGTAGTCGAAAATCAACTGCTTAAAAATTTAATCGTTTTACTAAGAAATGATGTACCTGATATTAATAATTACTTTGGACAAGTTTCTGAAACCTTAAAGGATAGCGGAGTATCAAGTGCAGACTTAAAAGAAGCTCAAACTTTACATGATGCTACACTTGCAATGATGTCAGGAGACACACTTGTATTAATAGATGGTGTTGAAAAAGGCTTGATTTTTTCAGCAAAAGGTTGGCGGGACAGAGGCGTTTCAAAACCTGAAACCGAAATGGTGATCCAAGGTCCAAAAGAGGCTTTTAATGAATCAATCAGAACAAGTACAGCTCTAATTAGAAGAAGAATTAGGGATGTCCACCTTAAAACCAGAGCTATGAAGGTGGGTGTCAGAAGTCAAACTGATGTTGCGCTGGTTTATTTAGATGATGTTGTCAGACCAAAGGTATTAGAAGAAGCAATGGACAGACTGGCTTCTATTAATATTGACGCTATACTTGATAGTGGATATCTGGAACAATATCTGGAAGAAAGCAAAATTTCACCTTTTCCTCAAACACAGGTAACAGAACGTCCGGATAAAGCTGCGGCTGCAATTTTGGAAGGAAGAATAGCAATTGTTGTAGACGGTTCGCCTTTTGCAATACTTATTCCAACAACAATAAGCACATTTTATCAAGCAGCAGAAGATTATTATCAAAGATTTGAAATAATGAGCTTTCTAAGAATTTTACGTTATGTTGCTTCTTTTTTGGCGATTGCGTTGCCGGGATTTTATATAGCACTTTCAGTATATCATCCAACTATGATTCCCTCTACCATTGCTATGAAGTTGGCGGCTGCAAGAAATAGTATTCCTTTTCCTGTGGTAATAGAAATTATATTTATGGAGTTTGCATTTGAATTACTTAAGGAAGCCGGAATACGCTTACCAAGTACAATAGGAAGCACTTTGGGTATAATCGGTGGTATTGTAGTTGGACAAGCTGCTGTTGAAGCTGGAATTGTAAGTCCTGTAGTGGTAATTATAGTCGCAATTACGGGTATTTGCTCTTTTGCAATTCCAAGTCCTTCCTTTGTGGCAGGCATTAGAATCTCTAAATTTTACGTTATTCTATTGTCTTCATTGCTAGGATTATACGGTTTTTGGATTGCATGTCTTACACTGTTGACACATTTAATTGCAATCAAGAGTTTTGGAATTCCTTATCTTTTCCCATATTGCGGTCCTGATATGAATGACGATTTAGATTTAAAAGACTCTCTTATAAGAGCTCCGCTTACATTGATGAAAACAAGACCGTTTTTTGCAAATCCGGCTCAAAAGGTAAGGCAAAGCGATTCAAATGATAAGAAAAGGGGAAAATCATGATTTCTTCTAATAATAAAATTTCCATTCGTCAATTACAGACTCTTTTAATTCTTGATACATTTGGTACAGGTATTATAATATTACCTAGAATTGCTACAAAATGGGCTAATTCAGATGCATGGATGACAATTCTGGGAGCAACAATAATTGCTGTTGTTTTTGCATTTGTGTTGCATTCGCTGGCATCTTTGTTTCCAAACGATTCTTTTGTTGAGTTTTCCTATAAAATTGTTTCACCTACTATTGGTTTTGTTATAAGTTTGTTATTTGCTGCTAAGCTTATTTTCACGGCAGGAATAGAACTGAGAATATTTGGTGAAATAGTTGGTCAAACCATGCTTTACAATACGCCTCTACAGATCGTAATGATTGTAATGGTTCTTACAGCAAGTTATTTAGTTTATAAAGGATATGAAAATAGAGCAAGACTTTGCGAAGCATTATTTTTTGTAGTTTTCGTACCTTTGTTTGTTGTGTTTACCATTGCAGCTTTTGGTGCGGACTTTTCAAATCTACAGCCTGCTTTTCACACATCTCCTTATGACATTTCTCAAGGAGCATATGCAATTTCCTTTTCTTTTAGGGGCATGGAGTTTATTTTATTGGTTTATCCATTTATTAATAAACCTAAAAGAGCTTTTAAAGGTCATTTACTTGCTATTATATTTACATGTTTCATTATGCTGGTAATAACCATAATAACAATTGCTAAATTTGGAGCGGAAGATACAAGCAAGCAGCTTTGGCCTGTGCTTCAGATTATGGACAGCATAGATATACCTGGTTCATTACTTGAAAGACAGGATGCATTAATCTTGAGTTTCTGGATAATTTCAGTTTTCATTTCAATAAGTGCAGGAGTATTTTTTTCATCGCTTATTTTATCGAAAATATTTACACGTCCGGCATATCACAGAGACAAAGGCATGCCGTTTCAAAACATATATATCTTGCCTAGTGCTGCAATTATTTTCTCTGTTTCCATGCTACCGCAAAATCTTCTTCAAGCTTATGCTTGGCTTAGTTTCAGCGACATGACTGTTGGAATAACTTATTTATTTATACTTCCTTGTATACTACTAATAATCGCAAGACTTCGAAAAATGAATGTAAAGGAGGCAAGCAAATGAAAAATGTTGGATATGTTCTAGTTTTGCTCTTTGCTTCCTTGGCGGTAGTTCTTTCTGGTTGTTGGGATAAAGTTGAACTTGAGGACAGAGAATTTGTAAACGCAATTGGTATAGATATAAACACTGATGAGGGAGATAATCAGTATAACCCTGATGAAAGATTTAAAGTTACACTTTCTATTGCAAGTCTTGATGCCATACAAGGAAAAGATGGTGGGGGAGAGGAAGAGAGTAAGAATAAAAGTGTAAAGACGGGATATGGAAGATCAGTTACCGAGGCATTAAGAATTATAGACTCATATTCAAGTCAAAAAATATTTTTAGGACATACTAAACTGATTGTATTAGGTAAAGACGTTATAAAAGACGAGGATGCAATAAAAATTATTACGGATACATTTGAGCGGAATCTTGATATGAGCAGAAAAATGATAGTAATGACTACTGATACTGAAGCAAGTAAAATAATATCCAGTAAGCCTGTAGGTGAACCGTTACCAGGGATATTTGTTCATAAATTTTATGAGACTAACGGTGATTCAAATGCATTTACATTTAAAATGGATTTGGAATTGCTAATGAGAAAGCTAAGATCTACAGGAACAACTATTATTCCGAAAATTACACAAAATGATAAACTGCTTCACATTGGCGGCGGCGCAATTCTAAAAGACTTTAAGTTCAGGGGCTGGATTGACGAAAGCTATTTAAAAGGTTATTTATTATACAAAGGTGATGCAAAAGACACTCCTATTGTGGTTACACCGGGAGGAATAGTTACAACTTGTACCATATTAACCCATGAAAAGGATATCAGCTTTTCAGAGATTGATAATCAAATTGTATGTTCAATTAATGTTAAAGCAGATATGAACATTGAAGAACATTATTATGGTAAAGATGTCTATGATGTAAACACAATTAAAGAAATTCAGGATTTACTGGCTAAAGAAATAAAAAATGAAATATTATATAATATTGAACTAACACAGAAACATTACAAAGCTGATGTTGCTGACTTTAAGAGTGAATTAAGAAAGAAAAGTTTCCTAATTTATCAAAAGCATTCAAGTGATTGGGATAAAGCTTTTGAAGAAATGCAGTTTAATTGTAATGTTGATGTTTCTGTTAGAAACATAGGTGAAATAATGTAATATTTACTTCAAAATCCTTTCTGAAGCAGATAATGTTAATATATAAAGAGGCCTACTAAAATATTTTCTCCAGTAGGTCTCTTTATTTTGGAAAAATTCTATATATTTGATTACTAGTGCCTATTAAATTACTTTTCTTTATTGTTCAACAGGATTTCACCATGCTTTTCCTCGAACTCTTTGACACATCGTTTCATGAACTGCTCGATTTCCTTGTTGGCAGAACGTCCTTCGGACTTTGCAATATAGCGAAATTTTCTTCCAAAAAGCTCAAGATTAACACGTAAAGTGTACCTTAAAATATTATCCACCATAAATTCACCTCTATAATGTTGTTTATATTCTATTTTACTGCATGTAAAAATGGAGGTATTATGATGAACAAAAGGTGAACAAAAAAATACAAAGGTGGATGATACATGAAGTGTAAAGTTGAATATTGTATTTACAACAGGGATTTTAGTGCGTTTGTAACATCACACATATAAATTTTCTAGGTATGTGGTGAATGTATTCTTGTAAGCTATGACAAAGATTTACTTGAAGCAGAGAAAAAGTGTCAGTTACGAAAATATAGGAGTTAAATGAAAAAAGTTATTGCAAGAAAGAAAGTTAATAAAACAGGCGGTTACAGAAGGGAATCATGCATTGACATTAGAAAATTATTATGATATGCTTTAGAATGGTAAAAACTTATTAAACATGTCATTTTTCACTTCATACTAAGAATTATTGAACAGATATTATTGTTTGGAGGTTTAAAGTATTTGGAACTAAAGCTGGGGGTTTAATATGAATATCCGCTTGAAGGCTATATTATTTATAACCGCGGCAATTTCCTATATATTGCTTGGAATATATGTTGTTAATTCTATTACTGATAATGTGACACAAGAATATTATTCCTTGCTAGGCGATAAAGCTTTAGATATAGCTGAAATAGCTGCCGTAAAATTTAAAATTTCAGATGAAGAGGTTTCAGAGCTTCGTAACCTTCAATTTATGGAAATATTAACTCATCCTGCAAATATAAGGCTTAATGAAATCTTTAAAACCGATAATTTTAGTGAAGACCTAAAATATGCTTATGTTATGGTAAAACTTGAAGATAATGAAGTAGAGCATTATGTTACGGAGGACAGTTCGGAATATTTTGGGGCTCCAGCTGGAACACCTTTGAAAATATTGTGGCTTTTAGACGTGATTGTTAATGATGATCAACAGAAAATGTCAGAAGAAGATTCATCTTATTATGATAACATAAAGAGGTATTCTGTATTAAGAGATGTGGATGTTATTCCATTCGAGGATAGAAAAAGTATGTCTGTTTTATCTGAGGATGAATATGGGACTGCTTTTTCTGGTTTAGTTCCCCTATATACAACCCAAGGCACCTTTGTTGGTCTGTTTGGTGTTGATATTTATTTTGAGAGTTTCAGTAAACGGGTTACAGATATAAAAAACATGTTGGCAATAGTGTTTATACTTCCCACAATTCTATTAAGTATAATTTATAGTATTGTTTATTTTAAAAGAATTAAACAAAGTGATATGTCGGCAAACACTGATGCTTTAACAATGCTTTTTAATAGGCGGTATTTTGATAAGATTCTTCCTAGGTTGGTTATGGAATCTTATAGCAAAAATACTCCTCTTGCGGTTATAATGATAGATATTGACTGTTTTAAAAATTATAATGACAATTATGGTCATAAAATGGGTGATGATATTATTGTTAAAGTCTCCAATGCAATAACTTCAGTTTTAAGAAAGAAGTATGACATTGTATGCCGTTATGGAGGGGAAGAAATAATAGTTTTACTTCCTAACACGGACTTTGATGGTGCCCTATGTGTAGCTGAAAAAATGCACAATGAAATTAATAGTCTAAAGATTCCTCATGAACACAGCAATGTTGACGAGCATATTACTGTTTCTCAAGGTGTTTTTTCTAAAATTCCTCTAAGTGCTGATAGAGACGAAATAAATGATTTTATATTAAAAGCTGATGAAGCGCTATACCAAGCAAAAAGACTGGGTAGAAATAGATATGAAATGTATTCTAAAGAAAACTACATTAAAAGAGACTAATAAAAAGGGCTTTGTATAAACAAAACCCTTTTTATGATTAGGGAAAAAATCATAAGAGATTTATGTAGTAGTCTCTTGAAAACCATCATGAAAACGGCTTAAAAAACTAAGCTGACCTTATCTTAATTCTTTTAGTTATCATACTGATGTCTTCCTTAGAAATTCCACCAAGTACAAATAAAAACATTACATACATTCCCATCATAATAGAAATCACCAATAGTACCGAAAACAAATCAACATGTAAAGAGTTAAATAGATATTTTACTGCTATGTATCTTGTTGTAAGACCGGCTGCTACTGACGAAAGAATTGGCTTGTATATCCATTTTCTTATTTGGAAACGTAAGCTTACTGAATCGCAAACCTTTCTTGTTGAGAAATAACAAGTGAACAAAATGCTTATAAACCAAGATAACAAATAAGCGTCAATTCCATAAATAGGAACAAATATAACGGTTGTAATTATATTAAATATTGACGAGAAAAGGTTCATTTTAAAAATAAACATCTGCTCACCTAAACCGTTTAACATCCCGCTCATAACGATCTGCATGTACATGAATGGGCATAAAACGCTCATCTTTAAAAGAAATTCTCCAACTTGCTCTTGTTTAAATATGGCTGCCCCAACTTCATTGGAAAATATAAAAAATATTGCACTTGCACCTATACCAACAACTGTGGTAAACAGAAAGCTTTTTGCAAGAGTATCAACTATACGACTTTTGTTTCTAAGAGCAGTTGCTTCTGAAACAACTGGAACTAATGAAATTGATAATGCTAATAATAGTGATGATGGAAATTGCACTAAAGGCATAGCCATACCTGTTAGTTGACCATACTCGCTCATTGCTTGGCTGGCATTATTACCAAATTCCTGAAGCTTTTGTGGGATTAGTATGTTTTCAGTTGTAATTAGCAAAGACCCAACTATTCTGTTTGCCGTAAGTGGTATGGCAGCGCCCAATAACAGTGATGCTGTTTTTATGCTGCTCCAAACAGGTTTTCTTGTGAAATCGTTTTTCTTCTTAAAATATTTATAGCTTATGAATACCAAAACAAATGAAAGAATTTCACCTACAGATATACCTATTATTGCTGCAGCACACGCATATTCTATACCCATAGGAATCAAGGTTGAGCTTAAAAAATATACTACAACCATTCGGACAGTTTGTTCAAAGACCTGAGAGATAGCCGGCACAGTATTTTCTTGGATACCGTGAAAAAATCCTCTTATACATGAACCGGCTGCCATGAATGGTATGCATATTGAAAGTATTTTAAAATCTATGGAAGTTCTTTTATCTTTAATGATTTCTGCTGCTATGTAATCGGACTTAAAATATAAAATTAGACCTATAATAATGCTGACACCTGCAGTTATGAATATTGCTTGCTTTATTAGGCGGCCTATGTTGCCGTATTGTTTCTTTGCATTTTCCTGAGCAGTTAATTTTGAAACTGCTGTAGAAAAACCAGATGACGAAATACTCCAGCATAACATATAAATAGGAACAATGAGCTGATATAAACCCATACCCTCTGCACCGATAACATTTGACATGTATATTCTATAGACAAAGCCAATTAATTTTGTAATTATATTTGCTAAGGTTAGTATTAACGCGCCATATACAATTCCCTTTCCCCCTAGCTTCATTTTTTCACTCCTTTTTTTCTATTTACGGTTTGAAAACAAGAAACCGTATTAAACTTGTTTAACTAAGGCAGCAAATTAAAAAATGACTCAAACAAGTTTAAAAAGTTCTTTAAACTTCTCTTATATAAGAATACTCTAATATGTAAATTTATTAATAAGAGTTTTAATGTATGACAAGTTTTAATAAATTAATGTAAACGCTTTCGCCGCAACGTCGAACTTTAATTATGTATGCACATTTTGCAGCACAAAACACCACATATCTGAAGAATTTCTTCTAAACTCTTTGCAGCTTGTTGGATTTTAGTTAAATTAGTCTTTCGTAATTTTTAAGCATACAAGATTGGATATCAACATTGAATTCGGAAACACTAATATTGGAGGTGTTTTTATGATATCAAGAAAATCAGTAATCACTTTTGGTATGGTTGCTATTCCTATCGCAATGTACACGGCAATTCAGGACAATGACATTCACTTTAACCAATTGCACAATGAGGATAATAGTCGTATTCGCTATAAGAAAACATGCGGTCATTGTGGCAAGGAAATCAAGTCAGAGGACATTGTTAAGGGCTATGAATATGATAAGGATAAGTATGTGGTGGTGACAGAAGAGGAGATCGAGAAAATCAAAACCGAGAAAGAAAAATCTATTCAGATTCTGCATTTTGCTCAGCTTAATCAAATTTCACCAGTATACTACAACAAAACATATCAAGTTGCTCCACAAGCAGGTGGAGAAAAGGCATTTGAGCTACTTCGGGCTGCTTTAATGGAAGAACAAAAGATTGCCATAGGCAAGACAGTTATGGGAACTAAGGATACACTTATGGCAATCATACCAAGAGATGATGGTATTCTCATATCCACCATGTTCTATGCTGATGATATAAAGGGACTACAAAAACCTTATGCCAAATCGGAAGTATCTCTACCAGAGCTAAAAATGGCAAAGATCCTTATAAATTCTATGGATACACCATTTGATCCAGCTAGTTATAAAGACGAATACCAATCTAAACTCCGTGAGCTTATCGAGAGTAAAATCTCTGGTAAAGAAGTGGTTGCACCGGAATCAGAGGGAGAAAGCAAAGTTATTGATATTATGGAAGCTCTTAAAGCAAGCGTTGAAAAAGTTCAAAAAGAAAAAGAGCTTGCGTAATTTATATGTATGATAAATTAAGTACGTATAACCAAAAAAGAAACTTTGAAAAAACCATAGAACCAGAAGGAGAAGCTGCTGAAACTGAAGATGTATTGCGGTTTGTGGTTCAACACCATATAGCTAGAAGAGAACATTATGATTTCCGCCTTGAATGGAAGGGGGTTCTTTTAAGCTGGGCAATTCCAAAAGGACCGTCTTATGATACAGGTGACAAGCGATTAGCTGTGCAAGTAGAGGAACACCCTCTTGAATACAGAAACTTTGAAGGAAACATCCCTAAAGGTGAATATGGCGGTGGAACTGTAATGTTATGGGATGAAGGTATATGGGAACCTTATGGAAATGCAGATGAAGGACTCCGTAAAGGTTCGCTAAAATTTATTCTTAGAGGCAAAAGACTTAAAGGGAAATGGGCGCTTGTTAGGCTAAAGGCAAAAGAGGGTGATACAAAAGATAACTGGCTTTTACTAAAAGAAAGAGATGAATATGCAAAAGACTGTGATGGGATTTCACAGTTTAACACAAGCATTCGTACAGGACGAACCATGACAGAGATTAAGGAAGAACTAGAGGAAAAGCTAAATAAAAACCCCTTTAAAAGCACTAGTGTGCAGCTTGCTAAGCTTGCTACTACTGTTCCAAAGGACAAGGATTGGCTTTATGAAATTAAATATGATGGATACAGAATACTTGCATATATCGAAAGAAACAGCGTACGCCTTTTAAGCAGAGGCGGTAACGATTATACTGATAAGTTCTACAGTATTACGTCTCCTATAATTGATTGGGCAAGCGGGAGAGCAATGGTCTTGGATGGCGAGATGGTGATTACAGATGAAAGAGGTAAAACAGATTTTCAGGCATTACAAAATTATCTTGGAAACGCTAGTGGCAAAAGTCCCACTTATATTATTTTTGATATTCTGGCTTTGGATGGTGAAGATTTAAGGAATATTCCTCTGATAAAAAGGAAAGAAACACTAGAAAATCTTATGATAGATGCTCCAAAAAGTCTTTATTACAGCGCGCACATAGTAGGAAATGGTGAGGAGAGTTTCTTTGCTGCTTGCAACTCAAATTTGGAAGGAATAATAGGTAAAAAAACTAATTCGCTTTACAGCGGAACAAGAAATGGCGACTGGATTAAGCTAAAATGTTCAAAGCAACAAGAGTTCGTAATTGGTGGTTTCACTATTTCGGATAAAAAAATCAGAGGGATCAGTTCACTTCTTCTTGGTGTTTATTCAGATGAGGATTTGATTTATGTAGGGCGAGTTGGAACTGGAATTAGCCAATCACACATGAAAGAGCTTGAATTTAAATTCGAAACAATTAAGAGAGCTGAACCTGCTTTTCTTTCTGCGCCCAAAAAAAGATCAAATGAAAAAATTTCATGGGTTGAACCTAGGTTGGTGGCAAAAATTCAATTCGTGGAATGGACCAATGAAGGTTTATTAAGGCACGCAAGTTTTAAAGGCTTAAATACGGACAAAGATCCTAATCATGTGAAAATAAAAGAGGTTGACGTTTTAGATATACAACCTGAAACACAGCTTGAGATAGGCGAAAAAGGCATGATAGTCAGAGGGATCAATATTACCAATCCCAATAAAATACTCTTTGATGATCTTATGATTACTAAAGGTGATGTGGTAAAATATTATGAGCAGATGTCAGAACGTATGCTTCCTTATTTAAGCAATAGAATTCTTAGTGTAGTCCGTTGTCCTAAAGGTGTATCACAGCAAAGTTTTTTTAAGAAACATCCTACTATCAGCAGTAAAGAAATAGTCACAGTATCTGTTACCAACAGCAGTGGAGAAATAAAAGAGTATTTTTATATAGATGATGTGCTGGGGCTTGTTTCAGAAGTACAAATGGGTACGCTTGAATTCCACACATGGGGAAGCAGTGTAAACCACATTGAAAAACCGGATATCATGGTGTTTGACTTAGATCCTGATGAGGGAATGGAACTGGATAGGGTGCGCTTGGGCGTGAAAGACCTTAAATGTATTCTTGATGATCTTTCTCTGAACTCCTACCTTAAGACCAGCGGTGGCAAAGGGTATCATGTGGTTGTACCATTAATGCCTTCTGTGTCATGGGAGGCAGTAGGTGGTTTTGCAAGGCAAGTGGCTCAGGTAATGGAGCAAAAATGGCCTGACCGTTACACAAGTAATGTTAGAAAGGTAAATCGAACAAACAAAATATTTATCGACTGGATTCGTAACGGAAGGGGTGCAACAAGCATTGCACCTTATTCAATAAGGGCAAGAAAAGGAGCGTGTGTTTCTATGCCTATAGAATGGGGTGAACTGGATACTGTAGCACCTGATGGTATTAAAATGTCGGATGCACTTATGAGGATTGGAAGGGACGATCCTTGGAAGGAATTTTTTCAGAACTATCAAATGTTAAAGTTGGTCTAAAAACATTTAAATATTATAAACTTGTTTGGGACATTTGCCTAACACAAATACCACCTGATCCATTTTAAACAAATCCATAATCCGGCTTTGTGAGTATTTATATTTTGAATCCGAACAGGTATGCTATAATTTTACTACCATTATTCTTCTTCGCTCAGTGTTTAATTTAATATTTACTACAATCTACAAGAATTTAATGTCATTGTTTAGGACATTATTAAAAAGGAACGGAGGATTAACCAAGTCGAGATAATGTCAGCCAAAGAAATTTTAATAGAAAAAATATAGGTTTTTGGCTATGTCGAAACTTGAAGTATTCTAGGTATCTAAGGCAACAGTAGGAGAGAATTATCCGCTAATGCATTCTTATTGTAGGTTAACAACGGTTATTGTTCTCCAGGGCAAGGATTTAAGCAAATTTGAAAGAAGAGCACTAGTCACTGTAACGGTGCCTGAAAGCAGAAATTAAACAGTGTGAAAGAGAAGTATTTATTAAACAACAAACCTCATGAATTACAATGGAATATAAGTCTTTCAAATATCGTAAACATTTGAAAGGGTCACTACTCTTAGCAGAATAAAGAGTTATCCCGGGTTGACTAAGAAACAAAACCAATTAAATACAAAATAGAATATCCAGATTAGAAAAAGCTAAATTTGAGATGGCAGATCAAGAAACGAATCATTCTATGAGTTTACAAGGGTTTTCGGTACATATGTATAGAAGAGAAGAGGGAAGCTTCAGAGCCTGATATGTGTATTGAAATCTCTAAAATAAGACTTACTTATAATTATCCGTCGGTTTTTTAAGGTGAATCGACTTGCATGTTGACTTGCAAATTCAAACAAATACCTCAAAAAACAACCAAAAAATTCAGAATCCAATACATTAAATATCTTATTAAAAAGAGCCAGGACACCTTAAAATATCAGTGTTTTGGCTCTTTTCTCTTTGATGCACCTGGCAGGAATCGAACCTGCGGCACACGGTTTAGGAAACCGCTGCTCTA
>CAZTAY010000029.1:0-23858 GCA_964611655.1 uncultured Eubacteriales bacterium | reverse complement strand
TACCTTCTATTCCCTCAAATTCACCAAAATTGTATAACCTAAATAAACCTAAATATATTGTTGGACAAGGAGGTAGTGAATTGGATGTTCCTTTTCTATATGGCGGTTTTACAGAGAACCGATATCCTGATATATATTTTTTGTCCTTAGAAACATGTGCTCTAAAATCTAAATTTGGATAATTATTTAAATACTCAACATTAAATAATGTTCCAGATACACTAGGCGCTGGATGATTGTTTTTTTTATCTCCTTTTGTTAACGATTCAATTTTAGCATTTACTATTGAATTTATACTGTTTATAATCGACATACATGTTTCATTTTTAAGTCTAGGATTGTTTAGAGTGACCCTTTGATAAGAGTTACTAATTATATGCAAAAGGGATGTCTTACATGTTCCATTAGCACCAGAAATCACATTTATTTTGTCACTAAATTCGATGTCGGTATTTTCAAATTTTCTATATTTTATAAAATTAATTTTTCTTATCATTTTTGCACCCCTTAGAAAAACTTATCTAAAATTGTACCTATCTGATAATCCTAATAAATAATCTGATGAGACATCAAAATACTTCGCTAACTTCACTAAGGTATCAAAATTTGGCTCTCTTTTCCCATACTCATAATGCTGATACGAAGTTTCTTGTATTCCTAAGTAATCAGCAACAGCTTTCTGTGTAATGTTCCTTGATATCCTAACTTCTTTTAATCGTTCTGCAAAAATAGTCAATAAAATTCCTCCAAAACACTTGACACTAGCAAAACGATAGTGTATGATTAGCACACTAGCAATTTGATAGTGTTACTGCTTTATTTTATCTTACCAACAAAAAAATATGTATGTAATACAGTTTTGTCTCATATGCGAAAAATAGCCCTAAATGCAGAAAAAGGGCATAATAACTAATTATAGACTCCCCATCACATAGTGTCAAACTATTTGGGTCAATTTTAATGCCAAAAACCTATTTTAAGGAGCTTAGAGGATTATTTGTCCTCGTATGCACACTCTTATGTTAATCAAGAAAACTCCTTAGTTAAAAAACTTAAAAAATCTTATCCGCTTGAAACTGCTAGAGAGATTGCCCGAGAATTTATGATGTATGAATACTAAAAATTAAAACTGGAGGTTTTGTATGGATTTTGTTAGAGGAATTTTTGAATGGTTGGATCTGCAGTAGATTTGCTCTTTTCTGCTTTGCGGAGAAAGTGAGGTTTCAATTACAGATAAGTCCTACGAAGAACGGCTAAAATCAGGCAGTGATTCCATCTATGAAAGGTTACATAGCGCCTATTTAGACACTAAAGACTTAGATTTGGCAATTGCTGACCTTAACGACGCTTTAGCAATTTATCAAGAAGTTTACATGGAACTTGGCATGAAAATAGGGGTCAAACTGATTTTTCAACTATTATCTGAAAATGAGAGTCCCCAAATTAATAAAGCTTTACTAAAAGAATAATGAATTAAGCCTGTAAATCTTATCGGTTTACAGGCTTTTCACATATATTAAGTTGCTAACAAAAAACAGTTTAGCTATTGCGCTGTGGTTGCGATAATATTTTTTTCCTTAAAATAGGTTTTGGGTTTTAGTCGTCGTCATCTCCCCATTCTTGACCGTAGTCGTCTTGTTGTGATTTCAACAGTGCTTGGGCTTCCCACTCTGCCCGTTCTCTAGCTTCTCGCTCATGTACTTGTTTCCAGTAATCGCCTTGCAATTGCTTAAATAAAGGCTTTGGAATAAAATCAACAAAGGCTTTATAGCTGTTATAGTTGTGTAATATTTCTTCTATTTGTTCATTAGACGTACTTTCAAGTTCACTATATTTAGCTCTTTGCCCTTTGTTTTCCTCGTTAAGCTCTACGATTTCTGACTTTAGGGAATTTTCATTAGCTTAAAATATGTAAATTACTGCTGAAAAGTTAAGAATCATATTTTGCCTTGCATTGGCCAATACAAGCTAAAAGATATGAAGCCTGAAATCGTTCAAAAGACAATTAATCAAATGGTTGCAAAAGGCTTATCACCTGAGACAGTAAGAAACATCAACAATATCATGCATGACGCATTCAAGGTTGCAAGTAAAAACGGCTTAATTATTAAGAATATTGCTTCTGGTATGGTTCTTCCTAAGATTGAGAAATCAGAAGTAACAGCTTTCACAATTGAAGAACAGAAAAAATTTATCGAGTATGCAAAACAAATTTACATGTGTGATGTTCTGCTCCTGGCTCTAAGTACTGGATTAAGGATAGGAGAGGTTTTAGCTCTTACATGGCAAGATATTAGCCTAGAAGAAGGTATACTGCGTGTATAGTAAACGGACGTAAGCAAATAAAATGGCCAGACCACCCTGTTTGCTGGAATATCAGCGAGTGGTAGGGAACGTGGAAACTGTATGACGTTGAGGGCGTCCCCATCATTAGGTGTGTCTCTGACACAATGACAGAGAGTATAGGCTATCCAGCGGCTGACTATAGCACTGATAGCGATACAGTGAGACAGGCAAGTTGTCCATTACAGGAACTGATAACCTCTTTAAGAATATGGGCTTTATAGATGGCGAACCAGTAAACACTCTAAAACTCTCAAGATTTTGCCCAGACCATAATCGTTTTGAGGGCAGTGAATTTTTTGAACTTCGCAACCAAGAATAATATATCACTTATATAAAAAGCAACAGCCTATGGAAATCTTATCCATTTTGCTGTTGCTTTTTTTTCGTATGCGGAAAACGCCATTTAACGCCGCCTTAGAGCGTGAAGAGGTTTTATACAGCACCATTCCTTTTCGCAAAAACGGCGTGTAAAATCGTTGGCGAGATTTTGAAAGGGAAGCGGCACACAGACGACATATTCAGCCAAAACTGCTAAAAAGTCTGTAGGTAGTTTTAGTGATGATGGAATCCGTGCCGAGCTAAAAAATACAGCAAGTATGAAAAGCGTTTGCACTTTGAATGCAGGTATCAAGGTTTATTTTTGTAATAATTTGAATTAAAAACTTTTAAGGCCATCTATTTATTTTTTTGAATGTATGCTATACTGTAAGCAACTTGTACTATCGTAAATAAAAATGGTGGATAATTTATGGGGTTTGATTTCAGCTTATTTGCAAATATTTTGTTTACAAATGAAAACTCAAAAGATGGTTTTGGTGTTTGGGTGAAGCACTTAAAGCCACTATTGTTATACGCTGATACAGTTAATGTATATCTTAATTACGAATTTGCTACTGGTAGTAAAGTCTCAGGTAAAGAAGGATTATTAGAAATTCAAAATTTAGAAGAGTCAGGATTAATTAAGCTACAGGCATTACGATTTTGTTCCCAAGGGTCAAAACATTCACGTTCTTTAAGTAATGATAATAAATATTTAGATAATATCGGTACTACATTCCCTGTGTTTGCAGGTAATACATACAATGAACATGCAAACAGAAACAGTATTCACGTGCAAAATTTAAAGGTTGGACAACTCTTTAATGATTTGGCTATAAAATTACCCAATCTTATAAACATTCCTATTAATGAAATATTGGATATAAAAAAGGACTTAGAAAAACCGTTAGTTAATTTTCGTAAAAAAAAATTGAAATGTTCTGAAACAGTACAGGCGATGCCTTTTGAACAGGGATTTTATGAGGAGTGTCATAGGCTCTATTATACGGAAATAGCACCAGCTATGCTAGAAATAGAGGAACTTTTAAAGGAAAATTCGTTTGTTAAAAATCTTGGCGCAAAGTTGTTTTCTGATGAAAGTTTTTTAAAAGCACAGGCTGTCTCTTTCTTGGTTTATTTGCTATAGGAGCAATGTCACCTTTAACGCAAATACCTTTTGCAACAGGCGAAATAATAACAGGTGGAGCTTGGATGGCGGCAAAAATTATAGAAGCGTATAAACAATACTCTGAAACTAAGAAAACTATCTCAAAACATGATTTTTGTTTTTATTACAACGTATATGACTATTTGGATAAAAGAAAATGATACTTAATAATGATGACCTCAGCCCCAATCCAAAAACTGGGGCTGAGGTCATTTTTATATTGCCGCTTGTTTAAGCGTCTTTTTCATTAAACGGATAAATTCACCACAGTTGCCGTTGATTGAATCCGAATAGGTCAGGGCTTCTTTGTCAACATATTCTGGTAGTTTTATCAGCCCTTTACCCGCTAAAACCACAAAGAGATAATCCATGGGCCAATTAAGTTCTATGCCGTTTTCATCAAGACAATCTACAAAACTTTCATACAATTTGTCACTTAATAGATAGTATGAATCGTCCTTAATAAATCCGACATATTTATCAGAGCATTCATCATAAAGCAATTTGTCTCTGCCTGACCGTCTCTCATGAGTCCATGAAGAACGCAAAATCCTGTCAACCGCTTCTGGGAGATAACTGTCAAGCTTAAGCATGTCGCAAATTTCAACCAGCTCATTAAGTGATGTGTAGTTACCATACCGATTGCGGACTGATTTTGGTAAAACCTTAATGTCATGAGACACTTTGTAGCAACCTAATAAATCATCTAACATATCAAACCCTCCTCAGCGGTTTTTGTTGGCGTATTTGTTTTGCTCAATGAAATTCAAGCAATCCGTCTTAGTAACCATTAGACGCTTACCAAAGCGCAGAGTAGGAAATTGTGAGCTATTCAAAATTTCATACACCTTGCCTTTGGATAGCCCAAAAATCATCATTAAGTGGTTTGCGTTCAGCATGGCAGGCAGTTCATCAAAGCTTTTAACCTCACAGGTCATGTGCTTACCTCCTTCCGTGAATATTTATTTGCTCTGCCACTTCGCCAACACGAAATTTGGCTGTATACGCTAATCCATACAAGGATAAACTATTCCGCAAAACGCTTATAGCTTTGGATTATAGAGTAGACTATATTGACTATATCCAGCGCATGGTAGAATTACTAGAAACAGACCATCGTATGACAGCAGAAGAAGCGGAAGAAATGAACGTAAACCTTTATCTGTTGGAAAGTGTTATTGAGGACTGCGAAAAAATGATAAACGATACAGGCAAGGCGTGTATCGCTTCCTATTTTCCAAAGGCGTATGCACTCACTAAGCGGCTGTTCGGCTTGCGTGATAATGGCCTGGATTTAGAGGAAACCAAGGAACTCTTGCGGGATAATGGAGTAATCAAGCCCAATAAATGGGGCAACCATGGCGGAATGAGGAAATAACACAACAGCAAAATTTGTGAGTTTGGAGGGTCAAAGATGAGAGGGCATAATGAAGGTACTATCCGCAAGCGCCCAGACGGCAAATGGGAAGCAAGGGTTACAATCGGTATTGATACAAACGGCAAACAAATACGCAAGTCTATATATGGCAAGACAAGGCAAGAAGCGAACGCGAAGATGACGGAAATGTTGAATAATTTGCAAAAAGGTATAATTGTCAATCCGACGGAAATAACGCTGGGCGAATGGATTGATGTATACATGGTCGAATACAAAAAGCGGTATGTAAAGCCCACTACTTATATTAACTACATGGTAAGGGTAAACAATCACATAAAACCCGCATTGGGTACGTGCAAGCTAAAGGCGTTACGCCCAGATATGGTTCAACGCTTTATCAACAAATTGAGTGATTCAGGGCTTTCATCAGCAACGGTAGAGGGTTGCTACAAAACCTTAAACGAAGCATTAGAACGTGCGCTAAATGACGGGCTGATTGTCCGAAATGTTGCCCGTCAAGCCAAGCTGCCCAAATTAACCAAAAGGGATATTGAAGTATTCACACAGGAGGAACAGGCAGTATTTGTGGAAAAGGCAAAGGAAACATATATGGGGTCAGTCTTCATTCTAGACCTTTGTACAGGCTTGCGTATAGGTGAAATTCTTGCATTGCGTTGGGAAGATATAGACTTTGAAAATAAGGAGCTTCATGTAAGAAGAACAATAAACATTGTAAAAGATTTAGATGATGAGGAAGCAAAATGGCATAAAGAATTTGGAACACCAAAGACACCAGCCAGCCATAGAAGCATACCTCTACAGCAAACGGCTATTCGGTTGCTTAAAGATGTTAAAGTTGAGCGTACAAAAAACATATTGCGTTTGGGCGAAGCATATGAAGATAATGACCTTGTATTCAGTACACAGCTTGGACGCCCCCTTGACCCACGTAATATGCAGAGAACATTCCAAAACATATGCAAGAAAGCGGGTGTAATAGGCTTCCATATCCATTGTCTGAGGCATACATTCGCAACAAGAGGGCTGGAAACGTGTTATGCAAAAATACCTAGGTCATGCCAGCATTAAGGAAACGGTTGATACATACACCCACGTACTGCCTGATATGAAAGCTAACGAAATGCGGAATCTGGAAAACACAGTGGCATATTAAGCAAAAAACTTAAATAGGGGTAGTTTAGGGGTAAAAGTTAGAAAAAGGGGCTGCCGCTTGAAGCGGAAACCCCAATAAATACAGGTGTTTCGTGGGTATGAAAGGTGTCTACACATTAAACCTAAACAAAGTAACATCCCCATCTTTCATAACATAATCCTTACCTTCTAGTCTAACCAGGCCTTCTGCTTTTGCGGCAGCCATTGAGCCTAGTTTTTTCAGGTCGTCGTATGCTACTATTTCTGCTCTTATGAATCCTTTTTCAAAGTCGGTATGTATTTTACCGGCTGCTTGTGGTGCTTTTGTTCCATTGACAATTGTCCAAGCTCTTGTTTCTTTTGGACCTGCGGTCAGGAAACTGATGTAGCCAAGGATTTTGTAGCTTGCTGCAATGAGTTTATCAAGACACGATGCGGTGAGTCCTAGTTCTTCTAAAAATAGCGATCTTTCCTCTTCAGTAAGCAAAGCAATTTCTTCTTCAATTTTTGCGCACACAGTAAATACTTCACTGGCTTCTTCTTCTGAAAACTTTTGCAAAAGGGGAAGATTGGGGTTGCTGTCGTCTGCAAGCTCTTCTTCCAAGACGTTTGCAACATAAATCACAGGTTTTGCACTAAGAAGGCCCAGAGAATTTACAATTATTTTTTGTTCCTCAGTTAGGTCTAGGTTCCTCACATAATTGCCTTTTAGAAGTTCTTCCTTAAGTTCTTTATAGAAAGCAACTTCTCCTGCTATTTTTTTATCACCCTTTAAGGCTTTTTCTCCTTTTGCAATAATTTTCTCTAGCTGCTCAAGGTCTGAAAAAACCAACTCCAGGTTAATCGTTTCAATATCTCTTAAAGGATCTACAGAGCCTTCAACATGGACAATGTTGTCATCATTAAACAGTCTAACCACATGAGCAATTGCATCAACTTCTCTAATATGAGACAAAAATTGATTGCCAAGCCCTTCGCCTTTGCTAGCTCCTTTAACAAGCCCTGCTATATCAACAAACTCAACAATTGCTTGTATTGTTTTTTCAGAATTATATAAATCAGTAAGAAAATCCAGTCTTTCATCTGGAACTTGGACAATTCCTACGTTTGGATCGATTGTTGCAAAGGGGTAATTTGCCGCAAGCGCCCCTGCTTTAGTTAAAGAATTAAAAAGTGTGGATTTCCCCACATTTGGCAGACCTACAATTCCTAATTTCAAAATAATACATCCTTTCAAAGGTTCTATCTTTTAATTAAAACCTGTATTTAACATTGAGTTGCCTGAGTTTAAATAGCTATTTACTCTATTGGCTACATAGAGCAAATGGCATAATGAAACAAATTATTACAAGCAGCCATAATAACTGAATATGTGCTTTCAAAGGCAATAACAACCTTAACTTAAACTTGGCTTTGCTTAATGACAGCTTGTTGAATACAGGTTCTTATAAAACTTCAAATCTATTATTAAACAAAAACTTCTTTATATCATTTAAACTCCCATTTAATGTTCCAAGTACAATATTACCTTTTCCTCCTCCTTTAACATTAAATAACGAGTTCAAAGCAATTGTAATTTCCTTAAGCATAGTTGGCTCACTGGTGATTGAGTAGTAATATTCGCTATCTATTTTCTTAGAAAATACTGCAACAGCAGTAAATCTGCCACTAAGATTCATGCAAAACATTTTTGTTTCTTCCATGCTAAGACCCTCTTCAAAAACAGCAAGCAAATTTGCATCGGATTTTACCATAGAAGACTTCATAAAAATATGGTCTTCCCTAGCTTTTGATAAAAGCCATTTGGTATTTTTATAATCATTATGTAGTCTTTCTAATGTTTCTAATATGTCTGTTTGTTTAGCAGAAAATTTAGAGCCAATTGCCTTAATAATTTCTTGCTTATGCATATAATCCTTTAAAGCTTCTTCACCGCAAAGCAAAGTAAACCTCATGCCTTTTTTATATTTCTGCGTCTGAATAATTTTAACTAATCCTATTTCAACAGTAGATTTACAGTGAAGTCCGCTGCATGCGCATATGTCATATTCATCTATTTTGACAATCCTAATTTGACCTGTAAGTTCTTTTTTACTTCTGTATTCAAGGTGTTCAATCTCTTCATTGCTTGGGAAAAATGAAATAACAGCAACATTTGCATATACAGCACGGTTTGCTTCAATTTCAATTTCAGATATATCCTTATCCGACAATATACCACTTATGTCCATTGTTGCATAATCATTTCCCATATGGAAACCTACGTTATCAAAGCCAAATCGATTTTTTATTAAACCTGATATAATATGTTCACCAGTATGACGTTGCATTAACGAAAACCTACGGTTCATGTCAATCTTTCCAATTACAGTTGTATCAATTTCAATTGGCGTTTTAACACAATGTTTAATTATTCCATCAACCTCATATACATCATAAACTTGGACTTGATTTAAATACCCCGTGTCAGATGGCTGTCCCCCTCCTTCCGGATAGAAGCAGGTTTGTTTAAGTTCAATTTCGTATCCGTCATTAACTTTTTCGCAATTAATCACTTCTGAGGAAAACTCCGATTGGTAAGCGTCTTCATAGTAAATTTTTCTGGTTTTCATAGCATACCTCTTTATTTCCAAAGATCCTTCATCATTAGATTGATTTTATTTCGCCTTTCCTCTGTGGCTATTTTATCTGTTTTGTATAGACCATCTACCAAAACTAACACGTCGCCCTCTTTAGCGCAAACGTCAATCAATTTCTTCTCAATTAAAACCTGATTATCATCGTCTTCACAAACCGCATAGTCGCCTTCAAACCTGTCAATTATCAGCATTTTTGAGATCTCCTTCAATTAATCTGCAAATTGCATCCACGCCAACTTCCATTGCTCTTGTTACATCATCATTCCATTTATTTGGCATGTTTTGTTTTTCTCGTTCTTGGTTGTTTACGGCAATCAATACAGTACCTAGTCTGACTTTTAAAACGCTTGCAACAATGAACAAGGTTGCAGACTCCATTTCAGAAGCCAATGCCCCGCCCATAATCCAAGTATTCCATCTGCTTTTTAGGTTTTCACCCAAGGGCATACGTTCAGGGTGATGTTGTCCATAAAAGGAATCCTTGCACTGGACAACGCCCACATGGTGAGGATAAGCTTTGGATTTTGCAGACTCTATCAAAGACGTTATAACATGATAATTAGCAACCGCCGGAAATTCCACCGGAAGATATTCCTTTCCTGTACCATCCAATCGTATAGCCCCTGTTGGAATTATTAAGTCACCAGCAGGTACATCAAGTTGCATACCACCGGCTGTTCCTATTCTAACAAAAGTATGCGCTCCTGCCATAACTAGTTCTTCTAATGCAATTGCAGCAGAAGGACCTCCTATGCCTGTTGAAACAACACTAACCTTTTCATCTAAAAGATATCCACTATATACGTTATACTCCCTTTTTTGGATTACTTTTTCAGGCTTGTCCAGATAACTAGCAATGAGTGGTACTCTGTCAGGATCGCCGGGAAGCAAACAATATTTACCAACTTCTTCTTTGAAGCACCCTAAATGATGCAATCTGTCTTGTGATAACATAATTGCCCTCCAATAACTTCAATATTAGTCTTTCCTGTATTTTTCCTGTATCATAGCCCCATACAAAAATTTAATAATTTCATTAGCATCCATTTTAACATCATCTGTCACTTCAAGAACGCCTATGTTTAAGGATATTTCATATGGATATTTGTCTCCGGTATTTTCTTCATCTAATAGATTCCTTGCAATATTAATTATTCGCTGAGCATTTTGTTCACTGCAAGCTTGGAGTATTAACATAAATTCGTTTTTACCCATCCTGCAAAAAATATCGGCTTCACGTTTAGTTTCTAAGAATATTTTAGATACAGTTTTAATTGCTCGATCACATTCATTTTGGCCATAGTTATCGCTTATATTCGTGATATCATCAACGTCAATGAAACATACAGAAAAAACAGAAGATTTTTCCCTATTATTTAGTAATTGGCGTAAATTCCGCATTCCTACAGTTTTGTTATAAACGCCGGTTAAAACATCAATGTCTGGTTGTAAGCTGGTCACATCAATATCTAAAGAATTCAATGTTTTAATTGCTTTTTTAAAAGCAGGGTAATTTATTTTAATACCCAGTTTATTAAAGGTATCTATCATTTCTTTAAGTTCTTTTTCTTTTTCTTGGTTTAACTTCTGTATAAATTGATTAATCAGCAATTTAGATGCATACCTTAAAATCTCTATTTCATCACTCTCAAATTTATCATCCGCACTGAACTTTTCAAAAATTATTACTTGTTCAATACCACCGTAGCAGAGCATTATAAATAGAGCTGTTTGAGCGTTATACTCCTTAAAATAGGTTTCTTTTTGCTGAATATCACCATTTTCAAACAAAACATAGTCTTCAGTCTTAAGAATGTCGATAATCTCTTCGCCTAAAGCAGGGAAGGGGAATGATAATAGTTTTTCGTCCAAAGATTCATCTATCCATTCATATACGATAGATTGTTTCTCGTTAAAATCAAGTATTTTAACGGCTGAAAGCTTAAAAAATCTTCCGCAAGCCATTAAAATATTCATTATATTCCAGTCAGCATCCTTGTTTAAATCCATTTCTTCCAGTACTTGAGATAAAAAATTGCCTGTCTTGAAAAAATAATCATCATTATTTATGTTATTCATTCCCACACTCTCCTCATAAACGTGAAAGTAATCTTATGAAAAAACATTAAGTACAAAGTGAAGCAGGATATTTGAATTATATAATGCAAGTGCTATGGTTGATTTAGATAATTCTGCAAAGATTGCTTCGCTTCCTTGAACAAAGCATAAAGTCATTACAACAAAAATCATCCAAATGAACAATATCCCCTGAGCCAGTCCCACCACCGCACCGCCTAGAGCGTTAAACTCTCGTAACACTGGAATTCTCTTAACAATTTTCATTGTTCGTGTAATATATCTAAGGGTTATGCTAATTATAGCAAAAAGCAATACTGCCGACAGAGTATTTATTACTATATTAGTAACATAACCCGAAATATATGCAGTAATAGAATCAGCCTCAAGAATTTTATAGACTTCGGGATTATTATGCTCAAACATTGAAGTTTTTATTGATTGCGGTAAAGGCAGTGTTTCAAAAGGATTTTCAATCTTTAGCGGTGTTCCTCCAGAGAAGTAAGTGCCTATTGTTTTTGTTATATACTGATTGATAATAGCACCTAACTCCGATGAACGTATGTATGTTGAGACAAAAGGGTTAAAAGCATTTACCAGAATAATGGTAAACACTTGATGAAAAATGCTAAAGAACGTAGAAACAAGTCCTCTTCTCATGCCATAGTAAGCAAAAAGCACCATAATTACAATAACGATTATGTCCATATAATTTACATTCAATTAATTAAGTTCCTTTCAAGTTACCAATAGTTCATAGTCTATTGGGCTTCTTTTGCTTTAGCTGCATACTCCATTATCTCTGCCCGGTCTGAAGAAACAATCAACGCCATATGTTTTGTGGAACTGTCAAAGGGTAAAACCCCTTTCACGTCTTTAGTATACGGATTTTGCCAAATCATGTTACCAGAGCTATCAAAGCATCTGTACATTACCCCATCAGAGACTACTAGATATTTACCATAAATATTCAGATTATCCGGCTGTCTTTGTAGTTCTGCCGTTGCAATTTCTTGTCCATTAAGATTATACCATACTAGTGTACCAGGTTTTTTAGCTTTTTCAGGGTTAATCTTATTTCCTAATGCCAGAACAAAATAGTCATAACTAAAACTTACATTTGAAATTTCGTTAGAGTTTTCGATTACAAATTTCTCTTCGCCTGATTCAGTTAAAATATAAATGTTTTTATCAGACACAACTATTATAGAATTATCATTACAATACTGAACGGTGGAAAAAAGTTCATTAGTTTTTTGTGTACCAAAGTTCAGTATATTGTTGTCTAAGTTAATAGTAGAGTATAGCACCAGTCTGGATAAAAGTTCAATACCAGAAGTATCCAGATAAGTCATAGCAACGGTTTGTCCATTATCGGAAATGTCAAGTCCCAAAGGATAAACACCTTTGTCGGCAGATTCGCTTTCCATAATGATATGTTCTGCGTCCCTGTACACAATGGTTTTATACAATGACTCGTCTTTTTTGTACCTTACTCCAAGATAGCCCATTTTGTTTAAAGCCATATTTTGCACAGGTTTTTCTATGACCACATTATATATAAACCCTTTTGAGTCATAGACAAATATAGTCCTGCCATCCTTCTCCGTAACCGCTGTATAGTCGCCATCGGTAATCATATAGGGTTCATTGAAGGTTTGTGTACTATTCCAAAGTTCCTCGCCGGAAAATGAATATGCGGTTACGCCATCTCTTGAACAGCCTATAAATCCTTTACTGAATAACCTGAAAACTATTTCTCCGCTTGCATCGTATTTAATACTTTTTCCAGTTGGCATAAAAGTCATTTCAGTATTTGTCTGCATTGATTGACAGCCTTTAAATTCCATAACAAACAGAATTAAGCAAGCCATTATTGCAATGAATGACAATAGTAAAGGAATCCTTCTTTTTTTTGATCTTTCTATCATAATAATGCCCCTAGTTTTCACTAATAAAGTAGAAAATCAGGCTTGTTTGCAAGTCCATTGCTTGCACTAAAAGCCTGATTCATTTACGCATTAATACTGTTTAGACAATTAAATATGTCAACAATTAGTCAGTGGGATAATAAACACTTGTTTTAATACAATTTTATTGGTTTGCCTCCGCTGCTGCTTCTTCAAATACTCCAATGTTTCTGAAACGTTCATAACGCTGACTTATTAAATCATCACTGCTTTTCAGCAACAACTCCGGAAGTTCTTTCATTAATGCTCTCTTGATTCGTCTGGAGGTTAGTTTAATGTCGTTATGAGCTCCGCCTTCCGGCTCTTTTATAATTCTGTCTATAACTCCAAGCTCCAGTAAATTATTGGCTGTTATTTTCATAAGCTCTGCTGCTTCCATACTCCTTGAAGAATCTTTCCATAAAATGCTGGCAAAACCCTCCGGCGAAAGTATAGAGTAAACAGAGTTTTCAAGCATCCAGACCTTGTTAGCAACGGCTAAGGCAAGTGCGCCACCGCTACCGCCTTCCCCTATTATAATAGATATAATAGGCACTGATAAAGCAGACATTTCATATAGATTTTTTGCAATTGCCTCGCCTTGACCTCTTTCTTCAGCTCCTATGCCACAATATGCTCCTGAAGTATTAATAAAATTTATTATAGGTCTTTTGAATTTATCGGCTTGCTGCATGAGCCTTAATGCTTTTCGGTAGCCTTCTGGATGTGGCTGACCAAAATTTCGTTCAATGTTTTCTCTTGTGTTTCTGCCCTTTTGTATACCGGTTATAGTAACCGGCATACCTGATAATGTGGCAATTCCGCCTATTATGGATTTATCGTCTGAAAAGTTCCTATCACCGTGAAACTCCATGAAATCATCAAATATTTCGTTTATATAATCAAGCGCCGAAGGTCTTTTGACAAGTCTAGCAATTGCTAATTTTGCTCCTGCATTCGCCATTTTGAAGCCTCCTTGACGTGTATTCTTAATATACTTAGTAATGTTTCTTTTAAAACTCGTCTGTCAACAATTTTATCAATGAAGCCATGTTCTAAAACAAATTCGGCTCTTTGAAAGCCCTCCGGCAATTTTTGGTTAATAGTTTGTTCAATAACCCTTCTTCCGGCAAATCCTACAAGTGCATTTGGTTCTGATAGGATTATGTCTCCAAGCATTGCAAAGCTTGCAGTAACTCCTCCTGTTGTTGGATCAGTAATAACAGAAATGTACAAAAGACCTTCATCAGAGTGTTTACGAACGGCGGCAGAAACCTTAGCCATTTGCATAAGTGAAACAATACCTTCCTGCATCCTTGCGCCGCCTGATGTAGAAAACACAATCACAGGAAGTTTTTCTTTAGTTGCTCTTTCAAAAGCTCTAGTTAGTTTTTCACCAACAACAGAGCCCATGGAGCCCATCATGAATTTAGAATCCATTACTCCCATTACACATTCAATTCCGCCAATCTTGCACAGCCCCGTTACAACAGCTTCTTTTATTCCGGATTTATCTTGTTCAAGAGAGATTTTGTCCTCATAACCTGGAAATTGAAGGGGATTGCCTGTTTTAAGTCCTGCATCCAGTTCTACAAAGCTACCTTCGTCTGAAATAAGCGCAAAGCGTTCTTTTGCAGACATTCTAAAATGTCCGCCACAATAGGGGCAGATTTTAAGATGGTCAATGTTTTTCCTGTAGATTGCCTTAGAGCAGTCTCTGCACTTAATCCACATACCATTTGGTACAACTGGTTTTGCTTGACTTTCTGTGTTATTTTTTGGTAGTTGAATAGGGACGTAAGTTTTCTTTTTAAATAATGCCAATCAATTCACCTGCCTGCCAATCATTCCGGAATATCTTTATTAAGGATTTTGTTTTCAATAAACGAAGTATCAAAATCCCCATTGATATAATCCTCATGATTTAATATTTCCATTTGGAAATCTATATTTGTATCAATGCCATGAATTACAAATTCATGCAATGCTCTTTTCATCTTTGAAATTGCAGCCATCCTGTCATGGCCTTTTGTTATTACTTTAGCGACCATTGAATCATAATTTGGAGGTATACTATATCCTGCATATATAGCAGAGTCTACTCTAAGTCCACTTCCGCCACCAGGCATAAGCAGATATGAAATCAGCCCAGGAGAAGGTCTAAAGTTTTCAGCAGGCACTTCTGCGTTTATTCTACATTCTATTGCGTGGCCGCTGAATTGAATATTTTCTTGCCTTAGTTTTGTAGGCATACCATATGCAATTCTGATCTGTTCTTTAACTATGTCAACACCTGTAATCATCTCTGTTACAGGATGCTCAACTTGAATTCTTGTATTCATTTCCATGAAATAGAAGTTACCATCTTTATCCCATAAAAATTCAATTGTTCCAGCATTTTTATACCTAACAACCGTTGCTGCTTTTATTGCTGCTTCACCAAGCTTTTTACGCATTTCTGGGGTTAAAGCAACCGATGGCGCTTCCTCAATAAGTTTCTGGTTACGTCTTTGTATTGAACAATCACGTTCGCCTAAGTGAATAATACGTCCGTGTTCATCGCCGATAATTTGTACTTCTATATGCCTTGCATTCTCAATCATTTTTTCCATGTAAATGCCGTCATCACCGAAATTTGCCTTTGCTTCGGATTTTGCGGTTTCAAAGGCCTTTTCAAGCTCTAAAGCATCTCTGACAGCTCTAATGCCTTTTCCTCCGCCTCCTGCCGAGGCTTTAACCATAATGGGATAACCTATTCTTTCAGCTTCTTTTAACGCTTCGTTAACGGAATTTATTTTACCGTCGCTGCCAGGAATAACGGGAACACCTGCTTTTATCATAAGTTCCCTTGCGTTTGACTTATTGCCCATCAACTCAATTGTTTCAGAAGACGGACCAATAAATTTAATATTACATTCCTCACACATTGAAGCAAAAACGCTGTTTTCGGAAAGAAATCCAAAGCCAGGATGTATTGCTTGAGCTTTTGTGACAACTGCAGCACTAAGTATGTTGTGAATGTTTAAGTAACTCTCGGACGCTTTTGCAGGTCCTATGCAAATTGCTTCATCTGCCAGTTCTGTGTGAAGAGCATGCTTGTCAACCTCAGAGTATACAGCTACAGACTCAATACCCATCTCTCTGCACGCCCTAATTATACGCACTGCAATTTCACCACGATTGGCAATCAAAATTTTAGTAAACATACAGTCTGCCCCCTAAAGGATCATAAATGTCAGCTCTGCTTCCGCAACTTTTTTGCCGTCAACGGTTGCAATGCCCATACCTTTTCCGGCATTGTTTCTAAGCTTTAATATTTCAACTTCAATTAAAAGGGAATCCCCTGGTCTAACCTGACCTCTGAACTTTGCTTTATCAATTGCTCCAAACATAGGCGTTCTGCCTTTGAATTCTTCCATTGACAAAATAGCTACTGCTCCAGACTGGGCCATTGCCTCTAAAATAAGCACTCCCGGCATTACAGGAAAATTTGGATAGTGTCCTACAAAAAAAGGTTCGTTCATGGTCACATTTTTAAGGGCGACAACCTTTTTGCCTTCTTCCATTTCTACTATTTTATCTATAAGAAGAAAAGGATATCTATGGGGTATAATATCCATGATTTGGTTTATATTCATAATAGAGTCCATTATTTACTCCTTAACATAATGAGGGTTTCGTTAAACAATCCTGAACAAAGCTTGACCATATTCCACAACCGCTTCGTTGGGAACAAGAATTTCAGCAACTTCTCCGCTAAACTCGCTTGTTATCTCGTTCATAACCTTCATTGCTTCAATGATACAAAGCACTTCACCTTTAGAAACTCTGTCACCAACGGACACAAAGGAAGGACTATCCGGTGCAGGACTGTCATAGTAAGTGCCCACCAGAGGTGACTTAACAAGATTGCCAGGTTTGTTTGCTTCGTCGTTTCGCTCATCTATAATTCCTGCTAATTCAGGAGGTATCTGATGGATAACAGGCTCTGTGGCTGGCATGGTACTATAAGTACGAATTTCTTTTGTTTGTACCTGATTGTTATGCTCATGCTTTTCCATCTTCAAAGAGATATTATCCATATCAAGACGAAAAGAAGTCAAGGAGGATTTATCAACAAGAGCAATCAATTCTTTTAACTCGGAGTAATTCATTACTGTCCACCCCATTTTTTAAAGCATAATACACCGTTATGTCCACCGAAACCAAAGGTATTTGAAATTGCATAGTTCAATTTCTTTTCAGTTGTAGAAGTAGTATAGTTTAAGTCACATTCAGGATCTCTAACTTTTAATCCTACATTTGGAGGTACAATGTCGTTCTGTAATGCTTTTGAAATAACAATTGCTTCAATAGCTCCCGCTGCGCCAAGCAAATGACCTGTCATGCTCTTTGTAGAGCTGATTGCCACATCATAAGCATATTCCCCGAATACCTTTTTGATAGCAGACGTTTCTGCTCCGTCATTTGCAGGAGTGCTTGTGCCATGTGCGTTTATATAAGAAACATCGTCAGGAGTGATTCCTGCTTCGTTTATTGCCAATTTCATAGCTTTTTCAGCTCCGGCACCGTTAGGGTCAGGTAATGTTATATGATAAGCATCGCAAGTAGCGCCATAACCAACTACTTCTGCAATGATATTAGCACCTCTTTTCACCGCATGTTCCATTTCCTCTAAAACAACCACACCAGCGCCTTCGCCCAAAACGAAACCACTTCGTTCTTTGTCAAAAGGTATGGAGGCTCTGTCAGGGTCATTTGAGTTTGTAAGAGCGCTTATATTTGTAAACCCGGCAATGCCTATTCTGGAAATTGCTCCTTCTGCACCACCTGCAAGGATTATATCACTGTATCCATGCTTGATATTTCTGAAAGCTTCGCCAATTGCATCTGTTCCAGTAGAACATGCTGTTACAACAGCATTACACATTCCGTGCAAACCGTATTTTATAGCAACATTGCCTGATGCCATATTAATAATTGCCATTGGTACAAAGAGAGGGGAAACCCTTCCAGGACCTTTTAAAGCAAGTTTTGAAATTTGTTCTTCAAGTGTTGCAAGTCCGCCAACACCAGAGCCAATCATGACTGCAATTCTGTCTCTATCTTCCTGTTCAAAATCGAGACCACTTGAATTAACAGCTTCTTCAGCAGCAGCCATTGCATATATGGAGAATTTATCCATACGTTTTATTTCTTTTTTCTCCACAAATTCTTCAGGTTTAAAGTTCTTAACTTCACCAGCAATAGTAACTTTTAAATCGGTTAGATCAATATCTTTCATGGTATCAAAACCATGCTTGCCTTTAATTATATTTGACCAGAATTCATCAACAGTATTACCAATCGGTGACACGCATCCCATTCCAGTTATAACTACTCTTTTAGACATTTTGCACTCCTTTCTCGTAAGGTAATGTTAGCCGTTCATTACCATACCGCCGTCAATATTTATAACCTGTCCGGTTATGTAGCTCTGACTTGCTAAAAATGCAACTAAATCAGCAACTTCTTCTGGATAACCAAGTCTTTTTAAGGGAATGTTATTTAAAAATGCTTCTTTTGTTTCGTCGGATAGTACATCTGTCATTTTTGTTTTAATGTAGCCTGGAGCAACGGCGTTTACAACGATTCCTCTTGAGCCAAGCTCCCTTGCGGCTGTTTTGGTCATTCCAACTAAACCGGCTTTAGACGCTGCATAATTTATTTGACCAATATTACCCATCAAGCCTGATACTGACGCAATATTAACTATATTACCACGCTTTTGTTTAAGCATAATGGAAGATACATGTTTGAGCATATTAAACGCACCCTTTAGGTTAACGCTGATAACTTTATCAAACTCTTCCTCGGTAATTCTAATCATCAAATTGTCTTTAGTAATACCGGCATTGTTAACCAATAGATCAATTCCGCCCATTGTTTTTGAGATTTCCTTTAATAATGAACCACATTCTTCAAAGTTCTGAACATCATTTTCGTAATATTTACAGGTTACTCCATTGTTTGTTATTTCATTTATATCTTCATCTGATGGGTTTCCTAAATCGGTAATAACTATATCAAATCCGTCTTTAGACAGGCGTTTTGCTATACACATTCCGATTCCCCTAGAACCGCCTGTTATAACAGCTGTTTTCCCCATTTTCATTCACTCCGCTAGTTATTTTAATATGGAAAGTAGTTTTTCTAAGGTTTGTTGGTTTTCAACATTATAAACCTTTGCACCTTTAATGATCTTCTTGATAAAAGACGAAAGGGTTTTGCCAGGACCTACTTCTACAAAAAGTTCAACACCTTCATTAGACATTGTATTTATACAGTCCACCCATCTTACGGGACTCATTACCTGTTGAGTGAGTAAGGAGATAATATTTTCTCTGTCGTCCTTAACAATTTCGCCTGTTACATTTGTGACAACTGGAATTTTCATTGTGTCAAAATCCATTTGTTCAATCTCTGGTTTAAGCCTGTCTGATGCAGGCAAAAGCAGTTTTGTGTGAAAAGGACCTGAAACATTTAAAGGTACAACCATTTTTGCGCCCTTTTCCTTAGCTATTTCTGATGCCTTATCAACAGCCGGTTTTTCGCCTGCTATAGCAACTTGACCTGGCATATTATAGTTGGCAGGAGATACATATCCATGTTCCTGAGCTTCTTTACAAGTTTCTTCAACAACAGAGTCGTCAAGTCCGATTATTGCAGCCATTGCTCCGCCAGAAGGTACAGCTTCTGTCATGAAAAGACCTCTTTTTCTAACCAAACTGACTGTTTGATTGAAATTGAACACCCCACTTGCAACATATGCTGAATATTCACCTAGACTTAATCCGGAAACTATATCAGGTTTTATTCCGTTCTTTTCAAGAACCTTCAAAACACCCGTTGTCATTGTTAAGATAGCAGGCTGAGTAAACTCTGTTTTATTTAAATTTTCTTCGTCAGTAAAACAAAGAGCAGCCATATCAATGCCTAAAGACGCAGATGCCGCTTCAAATGTGTCTCTGACACAATCATATTTATCATAGAATTCTTTGCCCATGCCCACATACTGTGCGCCTTGGCCGCTGAAAACAAATCCTATTTTCAATACTTTTCACCCTATCTATAACAAGCGGCGCCTGTAGCTTTGGGCGCCGCTTGAATTAAAAAGAATTAAGAGTTTTAAGCTCCGAAATGGTTGACCTAAAACCGTTAACGATATCGTCAATAATTTCTTTGGCCGTTTGCTCTTCGTTAATTGCGCCCGCAATTTGTCCGGCCATAATTGAACCGTTTTCTAAATCTCCTTCTTTTGTTGCTCTTTGTAGAGCGCCGGTGCCAAGTTCATCAAACTTCTTGGGATCCCAGTTTTCTTTTTCCAATTTATCAAGAATTCTAGCAAGTTTGTTTTTCAATACTCGCACAGGATGTCCGGTAAGATTACCTGTAATAACAGTATCAATGTCTCTTGCTTTAATAATAGCATTTTTATAATTTCTATGAACAGTACATTCCTTAGCAAGCAAAAATCTTGTTCCAAGTTGAATACCTTTTGCACCAAGAGCAAAAGCAGCAGCCATACCCCTGCCGTCATAAATTCCGCCTGCTGCAACAACAGGTATTGAAACATTATTAACTACCTGTGTTGTTAATGTTATGGTAGTTAATTTACCAATATGACCACCAGATTCCATTCCTTCTGCAATAACAGCATCTGCACCCATCTGCTCCATTTTCTTGGCAATGGCTACAGAAGGAACAACCGGAATAACCTTTGTTCCGCTGCTTTTCCATAGATCCATAAATTTTGCAGGTGCGCCTGCGCCTGTTGTTATAACCTTAATTTTCTCCTCTGCAACAAGTTCAGCAATCTCATCCACATGTGGTGAAAGCAACATAATATTAACGCCAAAAGGTTTATCTGTAAGTTCTTTTGTTATTCTTATTTCTTCTCTAACAACATCTACAGGAGCGTTTCCTGCTGCGATAATGCCAAGTCCCCCGGCTTCGGACACAGCAGATGCAAGGGAAGCATCTGCAATCCAAGCCATAGCGCCTTGAAAAATTGGGTATTTGATTCCTAGCATATTACAAAGCGTATTCTCCATTTTTCCCACCAATCAAATCAAATCAATCATAACAGTTCCAAGTAAGGGGAACTATTAATATTATTCATTAATTTGAGCTTCAACAAATTTTACGGCATCTGCTACTGTAATCATTTCTTCCGCATTGTCAATTTTAATATCGAATTCATCTTCAATATCATTGATCATTTGGAAAAGATCAAGTGAGTCAGCGTCTAGGTCTTCTCTAAAGTTTGTTTCAAGAGTAATCTCTGATTCTTCCTTACCTGTTTGCTCTGCTATAATTTTTTTGATTTTTTCTAATATCATGGTTGAATCCTCCTAAATTTAATTTTTATCCTAATGTTATATTAAACTTTAATAATTGCTACGTTATTACCATTCGACAACCAGAGATCCCCAAGTCACACCGCCGCCGAAGCCGCAAACAATTATCTTGTCTCCTTCATTAAGATAACCGTTTTTATTGAGTTCGTCAAGTGCAATCGGTACACTCCCGGCAGAGGTATTGCTATAGTGTTCCATATTAGTGTAGAATTTTTCTCTTGGAGCGGAAAGTCTTTTTGCAATATAGTCAATTATACGCGTATTTGCCTGATGCGGTATTACATATTTAATATCATCTAAGGTAAGACCCGATTTATGTAGAACCTCTTGTATAGAAACGGGTACCTTTCTCACTGCAAAATCCCAAACTGCCTTGCTGTTCATTTGCAGATAATTCTTCTCAAATGGAGCTTTTTCGTGTAGACTTGTTATATTAGGATTTTTTCCGCCTGTAATAGCCATGCTCATTCTTCCATCAGATCTGATGTCCTCTGCACCAAAGCCACCTCTTGATACCTGAGAGATCACGGCAGCTCCGGCACCGTCACCAAATAAAATGCATGTGTTTCTGTCGTTCCAGTCGATAAGCTTGGAAACCAAATCAACACCAACAACAAGAGCTTTTTTATATTGTCCTGATGCAATGAATTTGGATGCCGTGATTGTTGCATATATAAATCCTGCACAGGCAGCGTTTAAATCAAATGCAAATGCATTGATTGCACCAATTTTTTCCTGAACTATACAAGATGTTGAAGGAGTATTATAATCGGGCGTACATGTAGCAACAATAATAAGATCAATTTCTTCCGGCTTTATACCGGCAGACTCAAGAGCCTCTTTGCCTGCATTATACGCCAGAACTGATGTATCTTCTTTAAAAGAAATATGCCTCTCTCTGATTCCAGTTCGGGAATAAATCCACTCGTCGTTCGTTTCAACTAGCATACTCAGATCATCATTCTTCACAATTGACTCCGGCACATATCTACCGGTTCCAATTATTCCAACTTTGAGCATCAAACTCCTCCTAACAACATTTCTTATGTCAGTGATTTCCAAAAACTTAACTTGTAGTATAACACTAATTAAAATAAAGGGCAATATTATTTAAAGGATATTGTACCTAAAAAAAGACAAATATAGAAATTACATGTTTTATTTTTAAATTAGCAGTTAAAAATTACTATATTTAGTCAAAATATGCTATCCATTATTCTATACAGGTTCTTCAATAACAACAAAAATAGGGGCGTCTGCTATTATCTTTGCAGGACACCCCTTATTTATTTAAGATTAATTATCCTTATTCGGCATCATATCTTGCATCAATTTCTTCTGCAAAACGCTCAATATCGCCGTTATCTTTTAAACGCTTGATTGTGGTATTAATCTTATCAAGTAATTCTGTATTTCCTTTTGCAACAGCAATTGCATATTCTTCGGTTTCGAATATTGGGTCTACGACACCTTTAAGATCTTGGAATTTTGAGATAAAACGGTTTGCTGTAGGTGAGTCAATAACAACTGCATCAAGTCTGCTGCTGTTTAAATCCATAACAGCGTCAATACCCTTTTTATAACGTTCAACGGTCACGCCATCCATTTCGGATACTACAGTATCACCAGTATATCCTGTTACAACGCCTACTTTTTTACCTTTTAAAGATTTTGCATCAACTATCTCGGTATTATCTGATTTAACAATGATAGTTTGCACTGCCACCCAATATGGCTCACTAAAATCTACATTTTCAAGTCTGTCAGGCTTAATTGTCATGCCTGCAATAGAAAAATCCGCTTTGCCTGATTTTACAGCAGGAATAATAGCTTCAAAGTCCATAGCTTCAACGCTAAGTTCTTTATTTAGATCCTTAGCAATTTCAACAGCAATAAGTAAGTCAATACCGTCATAGCTACCAACTACACCTTTATCGCCTTCAACAATATACTCAAATGGTGGAAACTCAGGATTTGTAGCCATAATGATTTTTTCGCCGTTAGCGGTGTCCTCTGCTACGGTATCTTTGTTTTCTTCGCCTTCCGTTTTTGTTGGATCAGGTGTTGTACTAGGGGTTTGAGGTTGATTGCATGAAACCAAGAAAACTCCTAAACACGCAAGTAATAAAATTGTGGTAAACTTCTTCATAGATACACCTCCAAGATTTTTTGGTTACTTTAAAATAATGTCCATAAATTATTACGGCTTAAGCCGTCTTTATATTACGCTTATTAGCGATAATATACTGACTATAGATGTTTCGGCTTAAAATGAATCAAAACACGCAATCTACGCTCGTTTCGATACACTTGAGTGGGTCGGGCGCATAATTCAATTATAAACCGTCTTACGCAAACAAGTTTGCTACAGTCGATTTTCAATTGAATTAGCTATATAGCTGTTTCGGCAGAAAACAAACCGAAACACTTGCC
>CAZTAY010000028.1:0-23864 GCA_964611655.1 uncultured Eubacteriales bacterium | reverse complement strand
AGAGCATCGCCTTGCCAAGGCGAGGGTCGCGGGTTCGAATCCCGTCTCGCGCTCTATATAAAAAGCATTTTGATTAATCATCAAGATGCTTTTTATTTTGTCTAAACTATTTTTATCGTACAAGGGCGGCTGAAATCATCTTAGCATGATCAAAGGCAAGGCCTTCACCAGAAATAATTTCGATGTCACAAGCATTAACCGTTTCAGTGTTATATCTTTTATGGGCAGTTATATATTTAAAGGCATGAGTTGAATTTTTGATTGTTATTTCTAGTTTTTCTTTTATAAATGAAACACCCTTTTCTTCACATGTTTCACTCTCTAGTAGAACACAGTCCGTATCAAAATACTCTGCTTCTGCTGCATCGTCTCCTGATTTTAAGTTTGTATTTGTCTCATCAGCAAACGCTAGGTACGCACAGCTAATCACCCAGCGTCTTGGATCACGGTTTGGCTGTGAAAACACCCCTAAAAGCTCCAGCGAGGTAATATTTAAATTTGTTTCTTCAAGCAGCTCTCTTTTAGCACAGTCCTCGATGCTTTCTCCAATATTCAAAAATCCCCCTGGTAGCGCCCAGCAGTCCTTAAAAGGGTGATTTCCCCTTTTAATTAAAAGAAGTTTGTTTTCGCCGTTAATCCTATTAAAAAAGACTATATCCGCCGTTACAGAGGGCTTTTCATACTTAGAGCTATCATAGTTTTTTAGAAATGTTTTTTCGTCTAGCATTGCATCCTTCCTCCTTAAAAATTATTGTAAACAATAATATAAGGACTATCAGATTTTTCCAATAGTCCTACAGCATTTATTTTACCAGTTCAGGATTTTCTTTTATCCATTCTTCCGTCTTTTCAAGACCTCTTTCGAGGGTTATATTGGGTTTCCAGCCAAGCAGCTCCTCCGCTTTGGAATAATCACAAAGAAGTTTTTGAACCTCACTTTGAGGATGAATATGTGGAACATGAACAATCCTGTCTTTATCGCCTACTATATTTAAGGCAAGGTCGTTTATAGGTATATCATAGCCTGTACCAGCATTAACTATCATTCCGTTAACCTTATCACTAAGTCCTGACATTACAACAAAGTCTGCACAGTCCTCAACATATAGCAAGTCTCTGGTCTGGTTGCCTTCACCATAAATATTCAGTTTTTCTCCTGCAAGTTTTCTTTGAATGAATATGGATACAACTCCGCCTTCACCGCCTGTCTTTTGAAAAGGACCATAGGTATTAAAAGGTCTGATAACAACCGTGGGCAAATTATATGCGTAATAATAGCTAAGAACCATGTTCTCGCCTGCTATCTTGCTTCCAGAGTAAGGTGATGCAGGCTTTGTAGGTGATAATTCATTAATGCCCTTGTCACTAACAGCCATGTCATAGACCATACATGTACTCATGAACACCATTTTAATGTTCTTTGTTTTGCAATGCTCCAAAACATTAAATGTACCTATAACATCATTTTCAAAGGTGGTTCTAGGATCGTCAATGCTGTCTTGAACGTTTATAGAAGCAGCGAGATGATAGCATATGTCATAATCCTTTTCGAACAACTTATTAACAGCGTCTGTGTCTTTTATGTCGCCTTTTATAAACTCTCCCCAATTGGGATTATAATAAAATTCTTTAATATTTTCTTCCCTGCCATTTGACAGATCATCAAACACCGTAACAAGATGCCCTTTTTCCAATAGCTTCTTCACAACCCAGCGGCCAATAAATCCGGCTCCACCCGTCACAAGTACATTCACAAAGCATACCTCCAGCAAAGATCAAGTTTTGTTACACACTTTTCTTACTTTCAATCAGCTTGAATATTTTATCAGCGGAACTGCCTGCTGATGCAGCAGCAATGTTTTCCTTTTGAATTTGGGCATACACTTCTTTTCTGTGTACAGGTATGCTTTTAGGAGCTGTTATCCCCAGCTTCACCTGTTCACCGACAATGCCAAGCACAACTATTTCTATTTCGTCTCCGATAATAATAGAATCGCCTTTCTTTCTGGATAACGCTAACATATTCAGACCTCCTGCGTCTCTTTCGGATACCTCTCAATCTTATCAAACACTTTATGAGAGACGCTATATGCATTATTGTTTAGTATAACCTGTTTACCTTTCTTTGTATTCAAATTTATAACAACCGGCGCAAGCAGGTTTACAGTCATGTCCTCAACCTTATCAGGAATTACAACTATATTGTAGACTAGATAGTCATCTTTATTACCATCACCTAAAAGAGCAATGTCATTATCGTTTATCTCAGGTGAGTATTCCTCAAATACCCTAAAAACATCCATGAGCGCAAACGCAACGTTCTCATCATCCACAGATTGCAGCCAAATAAAAAGCGTATCCTTGTCTTTTGCATTTTCCACAATGACAAATTGCCTTTTATCTTCAAAACCTGGCAACCCTTCCTCAAAGCTAATTATTTGGTCGTTCTTCACGTCTATTTCACCAAAATATCTGGATTTAATTATCATGTTAACCTCCATACAAGTAAAGGCTTAAATTGTTTATAATAATAGTATAACTTATTATTTAATGTTAATTCCTTAAAACCAACGATAAATATTACAAGTTCATAAATTACACAAAAGGCAATAGACTTCTTTCCAAATGCTAGTCCAAGTTTATTTGGGTTTGTAAAGAAATCTATTGCTATTATACTAAATAAAATTACCAAGAGAGGTCTGAAGTATACCTGCTCCGATTTGAAGTGATAAAGAATAGACAGATAGTTGAGTTTGATATCTAATCATAACCTCGTCAATGTCAACTGACTCGTTTTTTAGCTTAAGCTCTGTATAGTTAGTTCTTTCTTCTCCAAGTCGGTTATCTATAAGTTCAAGTCGGTTGCCTTTAGCACCAACAGCAGAGTATTCCTTGCTAACCACATCAGCGTGTTTGTCCATCTTGCCAATCGCCTGATTAATTTTCTCCCCAAGGAATGAATTTAAGAACGAGGTTTCGTCTTCAATTTGTTTTTTGATCTCATCATCTGTCATTGCAGGAGTAACTGCTTTTAGATCATCAACAGTTGAAACCTTTGCGTTTTCCACTAGGAACACTATTTCTTTGAGATCGGATATCAGACCTGCAGTTATAAAGTCTTTTGCTAAGGTATTAACCTGCATTTTGTTTCCAACACCAATTTCATACTCCATTTTGTGGTAGTCTTTTCCGTTATCGTACATTTTATAATTAATATGATTACTAGGATCGGTAACATCTTTACAATCAAAATATACTTTTGGATTTGGCTCATCTTTATAAAGACCTTGTTTCTGATAAGTTAAATTACCAAAAGAGGCAGGGTTTGCCTTCCAACTATTGTAGTCGGCCTCAGTCATTACAATCTCACCAGTCTCTGCAATAAAGTGCGGCGCTCCATTAGTTGGTTGATAACAGTCTGGGTCAGCATTTAATGATTTAGGTTCTATAGTGCTTGGAGATAGTATTGTTACGCCGTTTGTATATGGTATTTTTATTCTGTAATACTCACCTGTCTCCTTTGGCATAGCACCAGTAACACCAGGGTCTTTGAAATACGTGGTTGTTTTTTCAGCATCTGACGGACTGAACTTTTGATATATATCGAAAGTTGCATCTGGCTGATCCTTGCTAATAATAGCAGGTTCGTCAGTTCTATAACCCGAAAAGACATATCTGCCGTTATATGTTGAGTTGCCTTGTGTTGTAAGCTCTTTTAATAATTCTTTAATTGTACCTAAGTATTTTTGCTTATCAGAAATAGTCGTTGTGCCTGTTGCAGCTAGGGTTAGGTTGCTTCTGATTGAATTTTCCTTTGAAAAAAGCAACTCATTAACCTGACCCATTGCAAAGCTTGACTGATCAAGCCATGCAGATGCTTGAGCAACATTGTTTTTATATTGCTCAACTTCTGTTAGGCTAGCTCTAAGTCTAAGGGCACGACCTGCAATAATGGGATCATCGGAAGCAAATTGAATCTTGTTTCCCGTAGAAGCCTGGTATTGTGTTTTACTTAAAGCCGCCATGTTTTTTTGTAAATTTAGCAAAATATTGTTTGATGACATTGCATTAGTTATTCGCATAATTTCACCTCAAAGATTTTATTAGCGTCCCTGCTTTTAAGGTCCTAGTTGAATACTCGTTTTTTGCAGGGCATGAACGGCGTGCGCCTACATAATAAAAACATTTTTATCCTATTCCAAGCTTTATAGCCGTGTCATAAATTTCATCAATTACGCCAATTAATTTAGCAGCAGTATTGTAAGCCTGTTGATATGCAATAAGCTTCGAGTACTCTTCATTTTCCTCAACGCCCATAACAGAAATTCTTTGATTATCGGTTGCAACAACTACATTAGTATAGTTTTTCTCAAACATCTCTGCATGACTAGCTTCAACAGACAGGTCGCCTAAGATTGATTCAAGGTAGTTTCCAATTTCGCCATTACCAAATACATCAGGGTTGTGTTTGATGGAAAGTATAGATTCCAACCAACGGTTGTCGTCAACACCTGTATTATCAGGGGACAGTCCTGTTGCAAAAAGATCTTGGTTTTCTAAAATCTCTTCTGATATAGTGAAGTTTCCGGCATTAATCTTGTTATAGTCAATAGCACTCTGTCCCGGTAATTTGGTACCGTCAACAATGTTTTCATAATATGAAAAGAAGTTCCAACCCGTTTCATTGTCTTTTCCGTATGCATCTTTATGACCACCAGTAAGACCTTCAAGCAAATTACCGTTTATGTCTTTTCCTTCATTAAATGCTCTTGCAAATGTTCTGACAAATGTATTTAATTTACTGATAAAGTAAGGAATACCCCTTGCGTTTACCTTGTTTCCTATTGATACATCATCACCAGCTGAAGCACTAATAGATGCAGGTTTTAAGGCATTTGTAATTGTAACATTTTCACCTACTGTAGCTGTAGAACCTATATTTATACCGCTTAGGATAATATCTTTGTTTGATTCTGCCGCAGTAAGGGGCGGTTTAAATTTAACACCTATGTCTCCACCGGAATTTGCTGTAATCTCATATTCAAAGTTTTTGCCGTTAATACTTGCGGTTCCCTTGTTCGGGGGCAAATAGATAACCGCTTTTGGTGGTGTTGAATCATCTACTTCAAATTTATCATATGGATATGATTTATCACCAATATTAATAACCCCAGGTGACTGCATATCTCCTCTATTAAAATTAGTTATAGTTATCTTTAAATAATCCATTCCACCGCCGTGAGGATTTGTTGCATTAGAAACACTATCTATTTTACCTGCAAATGTATTAAGGTTATTTCCATCTCTGATATCTAGCAAGCCTTTTAATTCACCGTTTAATGTTGCCATACTGTTTGACGAATTAAGCTTTACATTTGAGCTTTTAAAATAAATATCCGAAAGCTTATCCACGTCCTCAGGGTTAACAAGAGTAGTCCTTTCTCTACATTCAAGCTCATTAACATCAAAATGATTAACAAAATCATAACCGTTAATTGAGACTATAAACCTCTTGTCGTTTTTATGAGAAGCATTGCTAAAGTCAACCTCTGAAACCTCAACATTAACCAGCTTAGATAATTGGTCAACAAGTAATGCTCTCTGATCACGCAAGTCATTAGCTGAAGAGCCGTCTGTTTCTGATACATAAATCTGTTTGTTAAGGGACTGGATCTGTCTGCCTATAGAGTTCATTTGAGAAACAGTAAGCCTTACTTCAGAGTCAACGTCCCTTTGCTGCTTTTGAAGTGCAGCATAAGCTTCATTAAATTGTTTAGTAAGTGAAAGTCCGCTTTGTATAGCATTATTACGCACTGCTGAATCACCTGCGGGCTTTGAAGCGGTGTCAAGTGACTTAAAAAAAGCATTCACTTGTTTTGAAAAACCTGTATCGTCTGTTTCATTTAAAATCCCTTGCATTACGGAATATTGGCTATTTTTAACGCCATGTCCCCCAAGAACTGCATTTTGATTCCAAAAAGTTTTGTCCAGGAAAGAGTTTCTGATTTGATTTATACCATTTGCGCTAACACCTGTTCCAAGCATCCCTCTTCCGTTATTCAGACCCATTGGAGTATTTGCGCTTTGAAGCAATACCTGTCTGGAATATCCAGGTGTGTTTTTGTTAGCAACGTTGTGAGATACAACGTTCATGCCGGCTTTTGCCGTAAAAAGCCCCGTTTGAGCTACACTAAATTCAAAAAAGGACGATCGCATAAAATCACCTCAACTATATATAGCATTACATTCTGTTAATAATTGTATCAAGCATGGAATCTAGTATATTAACCATTCTTGCAGCAGCATTATACGCATGTTGATATTTAAGCATATTTGACATTTCTTCGTCTAATGAAACTCCTGACATGGAGCTTTTGTCGTTCATAATTTTGGTAAGTGTTCCGTTTTGAGCAGAAACTGTAGTTCGGGCTTCCTGACCCTGTTGTCCTATGTCTACAACCATCTCTTTATAGAAATCATCAAAATTGTATGTAACTCCGTTTGCAGTGAATGAAGGCGAATTATTTCCGCCGCTGCTCTTCCAGTTACTCAAAAAGTCAGAAAGCAATTTAGTGTCGCCTTTATCTGTTGCAGATCTGGAAAAAGCAAGTAGGTTAGGGTCATTCAAAATTTTAGGGTTGACTACCAAATTGCCTGAAGTATACAATGTATTCCAGTCAGCCGAATTCTCACCGTTGTAATTTCCTGACGAATCGAATCTATCAACTTTTCTACGTGAGAATATTTCATAACCTCTCTTGCTATCAGTATCATTTAAATGATAAGGAGCATTTAAATCATCAAATTCTAATCCCCCACTACCATTAACCCTTTTAGGTGCAACAAGGTCATTAAACAAGTTAACAAGGCTGTTGATTAAAGTGTCAAATTCATGCTGTGCTTTTGGTATAGTATAATTTTGAACACTGGCATCACTGGAGTCATAATTTCCCGGCGCAGGTCCTCTGGTAAGGAGAAGCGCTTTTAAAGAGCCTTTGTCGTTTTCGTTTTCCGCATTTACGGGTTTAGTACCTAAATTTCTGAAAAGAGGCGGTGCGGTTGAGCCAGGAGGAAGAACATCTTTTGAATTGGTAAAAACAGGTTCAACAAATGGATAACCGTTTGAACACTGTCTAAGACCGATTTTAGAAATTGAACCATTTGCAACAAGGTCATTTCCTTCAATAGATACATTCAGTCTGCCTCTGGAATCTTCTTTTACTTCAATTTCCGCATAGGATGCAAGTTCGTCCACCAGCAGGTTTCTCATATCTCTGTAGTCATTTGCAAAATCCCCTGCCGATTCCGCTTTCATTATAATCTGATTTAAATCTTCGATTTGAACAGCAATTTCGTTTATTCTGTCCACTGTGCTGATAACCTGCTCATTTAAGTTAAGCTGATATTCATACATGCCGTTAAAAACGTCGTTAGCCCTTGAAATAAATTTGTCGGCTGAGGACACGAACATGGCTCTGGTTTCATAACCCTCTGGATGAGATACCAGTTCTTGAAGTGACTTCCACATATTTGTTAAAGACTCACTCATCCTGCCATCGTTATAAAGCTCACCTAAAATTGTTTCAATCTGCTCAAGGGTGCTTGCCTTAGTCTGATAAAAAGATTGAATAGAGCTTTCTGTACGGTATTTAGCGTCTAAAAAACCATCTCTTATTTGTCTTATTTCTTTAACATCTGTTCCAAGTCCAAGCTTCATACGGCTTTTGCCGTCCATACCTACTGAGTTATATGGCGCATCTACTTGTAGCGCTCGCTGCCTTGTAAAGCCAACTGTTTCGACGTTTGCCATATTGTGACCGGTAACCGAAAGACCTGTTTGAGCAGCTCTTAAGCCCGACACCATTGTACCGAAACTTGCCATTCTCATTGGGTCAAACCTCCTTAATAAAAGACTTTCTATCTATATAGTCTATTGTTTTGTATCGAACATGCTTTGTTGCGACGGTTCATATGAATTTTGATTTGTGCCTGGAGCGTAAGTGTTTGGTTGAGTAAACATTGCAGACTGAAACAGATTAATAGAAAAATCAACAAATTCCAAGGACTGATTTATTAAACCTGTGTTTTCGTCGTTAACTTTTTTAACTCTAACCATAACATCTTTTAGAGATTTTGAAACATTCAAAAGTCTATTTTTTTCGTCTGGCTGATTATCAAGGCTATCAGCTAGAACGGCAACAGTCAAGTCGTCTTTATTTTTATTTAAGACAAGGGAAATATCTTCCGTAAGCTCTAATCGCTTTCTTTCAAGTGTACGGAGTTTAGCAACCTCATCTTCAACTTTTTTTGTAATATCATTAAGGGCATCCAGATCCCCTTTGATTATAATTTCAGTTTTAGATTCGATCAGTTTAAGAATCTTTTCATATAAAATCACTTGTGATTCCAGAACATTAACCATATCAAAAATTAAGCCTGCCAAGTAAAAAAACCTCCCGAATAAAAGTCAGAACCTGTATTAAATAAGCGCTCACCCGGCTTTGATGGTGATTATTCCGCCATTTCTTGTTACGGCAACTCGTCATAATTTCTTTATTATGCCTTCGCCGCCGTGCCGCGAATGTCGAAAAAACACTATTTCAAATTCGGGCAACCCATTATTTAATACAGGTTCTTAGAGTGAAGACGCTAAACCATCTCCACTCAAAACTTGATTGCTCTTTTAAATTGAAATGTTAAAATAACTATTAAGAATTTTGTCGCAAACTTCTTCAACCGAGACATTATATTTTTTTGATTTAATAGATTCTTTGATTTCAGCGATTTTATCTTCACGAATATCAGAAGCGTTTTTAACTGCGGCAAGAGCAATCTGGTAATCTTTAGCGACATTAGAAAGAGTCAAGAAATCTCTTGAGTTGCCTATTTCGCCTTTTGTGATTCCAGATTTTTTTGTGACGCTGCTATTTTGATAAATCTCCAGCGTTTTATTAATTTTAGGAATATTCAACACTCTCACCCTTTCTCCAAGCGGATTAATTTTGTATTTAAAATGTTCCTGTATTAGTTTTATCGGATAAATCGTTAAAATCATTATAAAAAATTCAAATAAATTTTATATAAATTTTTTCATAGTATAAATTTAAAATTCTATGTTAAATGTTCCTGAAGCGCAAATGCAAAAAACCTTTGATGCTCCAGCGTTTTTCAACACTGTAGCTGCTGCTCTAAGTGTAGAACCCGTTGTTAATATATCGTCAACAAGCAAAATATTCTTAGACTGTATTTGTTCATTATTAGTAATCTGCATTGAATTTGACATATTATCCATTCTTTGGCTAACAGTAAGATTCATTTGGGGTAGAGTTTCCTTAACTCTAATAAGAGAAGTTGAATCCATTTCTATTTTGAAGTATTTTGAAATAATTTTTGCCAGCAATTCTGCTTGATTAAATCCTCTTTCCCAACGTCTTTTTATATGCAGGGGTATAGGAATAATAATGTTAACCTCGTTAATAAAACTTTGAGAAGCCAGTTTATCACACATTAGTCCGGCAATAGTATCTGCGTAGTCTTTTCTGTTTTTGTACTTTAATCCTAAAACTGCATTTTTAACAGTTTCATTATAATACCACAGAACAACGCATCCGTCATAATCCGGCTTTAGGCTTTTACAATTCCTACAAACACCATTTTGGACTTTTTCTCTTGCACATACAGGACAAACATCAAGCGGATAATAAGGAATATTTAACATGCATTTATCACATATTTTATTTATCCTGCCAATATTAATTAAATTATCACAAAAAATACATCGTGGAGGATAAATTAATTCCAATAATGATTCTAAAAAACTTATATACATATTTTCACCTTTATTTCTAAAATAAATCCAAATTTGTTTAATTTTTTTTTGTAATTTTTGTTAAACAGAAATATCTACATTTTTTGTTTAAAACATAAGACCGTATAAAAAATCAAGCCTATCTCATATAATGTTTAATAATATTAAGAACGGAGGCCTTAAAATGGCTAGAATATACGATATGAAACAAAAAGAGGTTATAAATTCCGCTGACGGTATCCGTTACGGTTTTATTTCGGATTTGGATATTGATATTAAATCCGGCAAAATAAATAATATCATAATTCCTGGTCCCGGAAAAGTCTTAGGAATGTTTGGACGGGATCAAGAATACCGAATTAGTTGGGATAAGATTAAAAAGATTGGCGATGATATCATAATTGTTGAGCTTGAAGATAAGGATGATGAAATTCTAGTGGACTCTGATTGAGCTAAATTATTCATGCTTCTTGACTTTGCTAAGTATTTACATAAAAACAACTTGATTGTAGAATATTATGGTAGAGTATTCCCATGTTTGACTTCGATTTTCTACAGCATGTAGTTTAGATAAATGCATATGTCAAACATTATTGTTAAATGGAATTAAGAACTTGTATATGAACTCTAACCTTGAAACAATTCTTCCCTATTCTTTGCTGGGCGACGTCTCTTATCCGCCTAGCACTAAAATGAGAAAATAACTGTTTCAATTCGGAAAAGCCATTATTAATACTGATTCTAAAAGGAGCGATTAAATTGAACAAAAGACAACCTAAAAAAAGAACAGAGGTTGATGATGCCTCAACTTGGAACACTTCTGACCTCTATCCTACAGAAAAGGATTGGGAGCTGGAAAATGCACTTCTAATGGATGATATACTAAAGCTACACCGTTTTCAAGGAAAGCTTAAAGAAGGGTTTAGTGAGTTTTTTGAAGCCCTTAAAACATGGATGGAAATTTCTGAAAAGACTGAAAAAAATTATGTCTATGCTTACTTAAAATTCCATGAAGACATGACAGACCCTGAAAGACAGGCTCTTACACAAAAAGCCGACAGGCTTGTAAACAGGTTTGAAACCGCCGCATCTTTTATTGTACCTGAAATAATGCAGCTTCCTTCATTAATGTTAAACACATATATAAGTCATGGCGAAATGACACCGTATCATCATTTTATGGAAAACATCCTACGAGAAAAAGAGCATGTGCTTTCACATCAGGAAGAAGAACTTCTTGCCGGGTTTAAGGACATAAGTTCATCACCTTCCCAAATTTTCGCTATGATTAATGACGCAGATATTAAGTTTGCTGATGTGGTAAACCAAAAAGGTGAAAAAGCACATTTGACTAAAGGCAATTACACGTCATTTTTAAGAAACTCTGACAGAACCGTGCGTAAATCAGCATATGAAAACATGCATGATGCTTATATTGCCAATAAAAACACTCTTGCACAGACCTATATTTCCTGTGTAAAGAAAAATGCCTTTTATGCAAAGACAAGAAAATACCCATCAGCAATTGCTATGTCACTTTCTGATGATAATATTCCCTTAGAAGTCTATGATAACTTGCTTAAGGAAGTTAACAAAGCTCTTCCTCTTTTGCACCGTTATTTAGACATTCGCAAAAAAGCCCTTGGGCTTTCGGAACTTCAAATGTACGACCTTTATGCACCCATTGTATCGGGGGTAGACTTTAAAATTACCTGGGAAGAAGCAAAGGAAACTGTTTTAAAAGCTCTGACCCCTCTTGGGGATGATTATATTCAAGCACTAAAAAGTGGATTTGATGGTGGATGGATTGACGTTTATGAAAATATCGGAAAACGCAGCGGAGCCTATGCTTGGGGCTGCGGGACAGGTCATCCATATGTATTGATGAATTTTGACGGAACCATTGACAGCCTTTTTACTCTGGCACATGAAATGGGTCATGCAATGCATTTTTACTTAACTTGGAAAAAGCAACCTCATGTCTACTCTGGACATAAGATTTTCGTGGCAGAAGTTGCTTCAACTGTTAATGAAGTTATTTTAATGGATTATATGTTAAAAACGGCAACTGATGATAAATTAAGAAAATATATACTTAATTATTATCTGGAGCAATTTAGAGGAACTTTTTTCAGGCAGACCATGTTTGCCGAATTTGAAAAGAACACTCATGAAATAATGGAAAAAGGCGAGCCGCTTACTTTGCAAACCATAAGTTCTCTGTATAGGGATCTAAACGAAAAATGGTATAAGGATGTTATAAAAGATAATCGCATAGACATTGAATGGGCAAGAATTCCTCATTTCTACAATGCTTTCTATGTTTACCAATATGCAACCGGTTTTTCAGCCGCAGTAACCCTTTCTAAAGGTATAATCAATAATCATAAGGACGCTGTTGCGAAATATCTACATTTTCTTGAAAGCGGAAGCTCTGATTATTCAATAAATCTGTTAAAAAGAGCGGGCGCCGACATGACAGATGAAACTTCTGTTACAACTGCCCTTTCTGTATTTGAAAGTTTACTGGATGAAATTCAATCTTAATTTAAAAAGCAAATGTTGGGGCGGTAAATCAACCTCCTCAACATTTGTTTGCAATTTATCTTTGCTACCTAACTTTATCCCACTGCTCTGGTTTAAACCCAACAAGCACAACATCTGTACCTATTAATATAGGACGTTTAACCAGCATACCGTCTGTTGCTAGAAGTGCAAACATCTCATCCTCACTCATGTCCGCAAGTTTCTTTGATAGCTCCATGTTCTTATAAAGAACTCCGCTTGTATTAAAGAACTTTTTAAGTGGTAAACCGCTTATCTCATGCCATGATCTTAGTTCTTGTTCTGATGGGTTCTCTTCTTTTATATGACGCTCCTCAAAATCAACTGAGTTTTCTATAAGCCAGTTCTTTGCTTTTTTACAGGTAGTACATTTTGGATAATTAACATACAAATAACCCATAATCTCGCTCCTTAGCATAGTATAATTTTCAGATGATTATATCAGATGATTTTTTAGTAGTCAAACTCTTGGCTTGCCTTGGAAACAGTACTTAAAAATTGTTCCTTAATTAATTGTTTTTTGATTAGTTTTCTGATATTATACAGATAAATTGTTAAGTAGTCCTGGAGGATTTTATATGCAATGGTATCTAATGGTTTTAAAAAATTTCACTGATTTTAAATGTCGTTCAAGGCGAAAAGAGTTTTGGTGTTTTAACCTTATTAATATGATAATATTATTAACCCTTCAAGTTCTAGATATTCGTCTTGGTCTTGTTGATTTAAGCAAAGGCTTTGACTTTGGAGTAATTAGCCGATTTTACTTAATATTGGTTTTTATTCCTTCTTTAGCTGTTGAGATTAGGCGACTGCATGATATAGGCAGGAGTGGTTATTGGGTTTTATTAAGCCTATTGCCTTTTACTAATATTTATTTGCTTATTATTCTTACAATGGATTCAGTTCAAGGCACCAATCAGTATGGTCCTTCACCTAAAGAGTATCTAGTTGACACGGCAACTTATAAATGCGCCGATTGTGGTCATTTAATGCCTGGAGAGCAAGTTGTGTGGAAATACTGCCCAAGATGTGGTGGGGAAATGCGACCAGAGCAGGAGTTGGAATAGATGAAGATAAATTTTTAAGAAAACTGGAGACAGTATGACAAATCCAACTTATGGGGGATAAAAAATGAATTGGTATATTATGGGCTTTAGGAAAGCATTTCACTTTCAAGGTCGTGCGAGACGAAAAGAATATTGGTATTTTTTCTTAATTAATATATTAATTCTGTTTTGCCTGAATTTTGTGAATGTACCAATATTATCTTCAAAAAGATCTGTGGTAAGAATGTTTGAAATCTACGCTATAATCATTTTCATACCCAGACTATCCCTTGCAGTAAGAAGACTTCATGACCTTGGGAAAAGTGGTTTCTGGATTTTAGTTGAATTGATTCCTTTAGGATCTTTATACCTATTTATTCTTTTTACCAACGATTCAATTCCAGGCACAAACAAATATGGTCCATCTCCTAAAGAACAAGTAGAAATTGTCGCATATGAATGTAATGAATGTGGTCTTATAATTCCGGCAGATAACAAGGTGTGGAAACATTGTACCCTTTGCGGAGGATCGGTTAATCCAGTAGTAGAAGAAGAACCCACTGAAATAGATGAAGTGTCACCTTTATTAGATTATGTAGAACCTGTCACAAATATGGAAGAAGAAAGGTAATTATATATTATTAGATAGTTCTAAGTTATTGTAACTAGAGTTCAAACCAAATCCTTTGAGCCCCTGAGAAATGCCACAAATGCGGCATTTCTGTTAAAATTCTTTGCTTCTTTTATTAAGCAAGAAGTTGGGGCAAGGGCAAAGCTCCGAGGTCTTTATTGTCAACAGTCTGACGTAAGTTCAAAACAGAACTCACATTTTTAAGACTTACCCAAATACGCCGCCTTAACAGCATCATTACCAAGCAATTCCTTACCTGTTCCTGAAAGTGTTATCATTCCGGTTTCCATTACATAACCCCAGTCTGCGGCATGCAAAGCCATGTTTGCATTTTGCTCAATTAGCAATATGGTAACCCCTTGTTTGTTTATTTCTTTTATAATATCGAAAATGCTCTTAACAACCAGAGGAGCGAGGCCTAGTGACGGTTCGTCCATCATAAGTAATTTGGGTCTACTCATAAGGGCACGGGCTACTGCAACCATTTGCTGCTCACCGCCTGAAAGGGTTCCAGCAGGTTGCCAAGAACGCTCTTTAAGCCTTGGGAACAGTTCGTATACCCATTCTATATCAGAAGAAAGATCATCTTTTCTTAGATATGCTCCAATTTTAATGTTTTCAAGAACCGTTAGATTGGAAAATACTCTTCGTCCTTCAGGAACAAGAGTAATTCCCTTTGATACAACATTCATTGTATCAAGACCTGTTATATCCTCACCCATGAAGGAAATGCTTCCGCCTGCAGGTCTAACAAGTCCAGAAATTGCTCTAAGGGTTGTGCTTTTTCCGGCGCCGTTTGCACCTATCAGCGTTACAATGCTTTTTTCCTTAACATCAAATGAAATTCCCTTAACAGCTTTAATGCCGCCATAGTTAACTTCAAGACCTTTAACGCTAATCATCTTCCGCTACCCCCAGATATGCTTCTATTACATCTTTGTTATTCTGAATCTCCGCAGGCGTCCCACTTGCAATCAGTTTCCCAAAATCCAGTACGTAGATTTTTTCGGAAATACCCATTACAAGCTCCATATGATGCTCAATAAGGAGTACTGTCAGGTTAAAACGGTCTTTCAGTGTGTATATTAAATCGTTCATTTCGTCAGTTTCTCGAGGGTTCATTCCTGCAGCCGGTTCATCAAGCATAAGCAATTTTGGATCAGTCGCAAGGGCTCTTGCAATTTCAAGATGCCTTTGCTTTCCATATGGAAGCGAATCTGCTGTTTCATGCATGACTGATTCAAGTTGCAGCATACTAAGCAGATTCTTTGCCTTCTCAATTCTTTCACGCTCATGCTTGTGATCAAGATGCAATACAGAGGTAAAAACACCTGATTTTACGTGCATATGCTGCGCTACCATAACGTTTTCAAGAACAGTCATAGTCTTAAACAAACGAATATTTTGAAAGGTTCTTGCAATACCCTGTGCTGTTATGCGGTCAGGTGTATTTATCAACCTTTTGTTTCCTTTTCCAGATGTACAATTTGCAATGAGTTTGTTATCAAAATAAATTTTGCCGCTTGTAGGAGCATAGACTCCGGTTATTACATTAAAAGCCGTTGTTTTGCCAGCTCCGTTAGGTCCAATCAAGGATACAATCTCACCTTTATTCACATTTAGAGACAGATCGTTAACCGCAACTACGCCACCGAACTGCATGGTTACATTTTCGAGGGTCAGTAGACTATCGCTCATGATTTTTTCCCTCCTGCAACGGCTTTAAGTTTTGCAAATATCCGTTTTATACCATCAATTGAAAATTCTCTGGTTCCCATTATGCCTTTGCGATAGAACAACACAACCGCCATAATGATAACCGCAAAAACCACCTTCCGAAATCCCATACGCAAAAATGGAACTTGGAAAGATCCGATATACTGCTCGCTATCAAGAAAACGCAGCCACCATTCACTGCATGCGATAAACAAGAAGGAAGATATGCAACTGCCGGTTATTGATCCAATGCCTCCTATTACCACAATCAACAAGATCTCATAGGTCATTGAAGAACGAAACGCTGAAGCCTGAATAGTGGTTTGATACATAGCGAGCAATGCTCCTCCAACTCCTGCAAAAAAGGAGCTGATTGCAAATGCAAGCTGCTTGTGTTTAAACAAATTAACGCCCATTGCTTCAGCAGCAATTTCGTCGTCACGTATTGCTCTAAAAGCCCTGCCGTAGGATGACTTAATCAGCAGTACAATAAAAGCGATGCATAACACTGCCACAGCAAAAGGAAAGATTGTTGAAGAAAAGGTTGGGAATTTACGTAAAAGGTTGGAACCGTTTGTTATAGGTCCAAGAGCATCCCACTGGAAAATTGCACGTATTATCTCTGCAAAGCCAAGAGTGGCAATTGCTAAATAGTCTGAACGCAGTTTTAATACAGGCAAGCCAATTAAAAATGCAAACAAAGCTGCCGCCAGGCCTGCTAGAAGCAGTGCAACAGGAACAGGCAATGCAAACTGGACAATACCGCCGTTAAAATATTGATAAACGGAAGCACGCGCAGTTGCAGGGATTGTTAGAACCCCATATGTATATGCTCCTATAAGCATGAATCCTGCTTGACCCAGAGAAAAAAGCCCTGTAAATCCATTTAGCAAATTCATGGAAACAGCAACAAGTGAAAAAATTGCGCCTTTTTTCAACACAACAAACAGCATCGAGGATGCCGGAAGTACTTTTTCCAGCAGAAAAATAAAAGCAAATAGCGCTGCTATAAGTGCTAATATTATAAGATTTCGGCTGGTGGTTTCTTTTTTAACTATTATATTATTATTCATATTTACTTCACCCGCTTAAACTTTGTCTGTGGCTGCTTCGCCAAAAAGACCGCTCGGCATAACAAGCAAAATTACGATCAGAAGGGCAAACGTGAACGCATCAGAGAATGTAGTCCACCCAAGACCTTTCATGATGTTTTCGCATATCCCAATAATAAACGCACCAATAACAGCGCCGGGTATACTTCCTATTCCGCCGAAAACCGCCGCAACAAACGCTTTAAGTCCGGGCATGGAGCCTGCAAGTGGGGTAACTGCCGTGTAATTGGTGAAAAAGAGCATTGAGCCCACTGCTGCCAGAAAAGAACCTATTACAAAGGTTATGCTTATTACATTGTTTATTTTAATGCCCATAAGTTTTGCTGTTTCAAAGTCCTTGGAAATGGCACGCATAGCCATGCCTACTTTTGTGTATTTAATAAGGAGCACAAGTAAAATAACCAGCACAAGCGTTAGAACAGGTGTAATCAAAGTAACCCATTTAGTTACTGACCCAAACACTGTGACACTGTCGCTGATAAAGGGGATTACCGGGTATTGTTTTGCAAGACCGCCTGTAGCGTATAGAGCAAAATTCTGTATAAGATAAGATACACCGATTGCTGAAATCATCACAGACATTCGGGGTGCATTACGCAAAGGCAAATAAGCAACACGCTCTATTAAAAATCCCATTAATACTATAATTGCAATCATTAACGGAATAGCCAAATACAGGGGCATAACCGTTACCAGATAAATAGTAACAAGTCCTCCTGCCATGAAAATATCACCGTGAGCAAAGTTTATCAGACGTAAGATACCATACACCATAGTGTAGCCAATGGCAATAAGTGCATACTGACCACCTACGGATATTCCCGTTAGAATATGGGGAAAGATTACCTCAAAAAAGTTCATATTTTTACCTCAAAACGGGAATCCAGCGGCAGTTTTAATCTGCCGCTTGGGATTCCGGGGAATTATTTATTATTTTGCGCCTTGAACTGCTACAAAGTCCCAAGAACCTGTTTGGGTGTTTGCAGTCTTTATGTAAGCAGCATCACGTTTAGCATCGCCTGGCTCTTGAATTTCAATAAGCCCGGTTACGCCTTCGTATGAAGTGTTCCAGATTGCCTCCATAATTTTGCCCGGCTCGGTGCTGTCTGCTTTTTTAATTGCTTCAAGAGCAAACATATAAGAGTCATAACCCATTGCAGTTACTGCAGAAATTTCATCATTACCGTTGTTGTTTGCAAGGTTTGTTGGGTCAGCAGTAATCCATTTTTTAACGCCTGTGTCAAAAGTTTTAGCGGCTTCTGATTCTCCGCCTTCTTGATAGAAGGTGGTAACATAAACACTTACGTCTGTGCCTTTAGCAGCACTTGTAATAACGTTTGAATCCCATGTATCTCCTGCAAGAATAGGGAGTTTAAAGCCTTGAGAATTTGCTTGCTCAATAATAAGAGCAGCAGCTTCTGTTGAAACAGGAGAGAAGAAAATATCAGCACCTGCATTTGTAGCATTAGTTAAGTAAGATTTGAAATCACTGTTACCTTCAGGGTATGTTTCTGTAATTACAGTACCGCCTAATGCTTCAAAAGCAACTTTAAAGTAATGGCAAAGACCAACAGAGTAATCATCACCCAGTTTTGCTAAACAATAAGCAGTCTTTGCATTCCAATTATCTTTAGCAAAATTTGCAAGGACAGTTCCTTGGAATGGATCAAGGAAACAAATTCTAAAGTAATGGTCGTTGCCTTCTGTAACCTGTGGATTTGTGCAAGTTATACCGATTGCTGGTATTCCGGCATCTTTAAAGATTTCGGAAGCGGCAATTGACACTCCTGAACCATAAGACCCAAGCACAAGTGAAACGCCGGAGCTAACAAGCTCATTAGCAGCAGCAGGTCCTTTGTCTGTAGACGATTCATTGTCAACAATAACAAGCTCTACTTTGTATTCCTTTCCTCCAACATTAACTGTGTTTACAAGGCTGTTTGCATATTGAACGCCTAAAACTTCTTGTTTACCGCCAGGACCGTTATCACCTGAAATTGGTTCATAAACACCGATTTTAATAACATCACCAGCAGTAGCGGCAGGTTGTTCTGTAGTACCCCCTGTTTCGTTGCTGCATCCTGTTAAAAGAGTAGCGCAGACCAAAGATAGAATAAGTGAAAATAAGACAATCTTTTTCATAATTACCTCCTTTTTTTAATGAATATCACAAGATAATTGAAATATAACATAAAAAATTGTGCAATGTCAATGCTTTAGAGGCAATCAGATTAGCTTATTTTTCCCACCAAGTTACATTTACGGACATTCGATTAACTACAAGAGTTAAGTTTGTAAGCCTAACATAAAAGGTATTATTAGGAGCGACAACAAAGGTTCCATCATAGTTAACATAAAATGATCCATCAGTTAAACTGGTGCTGGTCCATAAAGAACCTCCTGTGGTTGGATCTGATGCACTTGTGGTATATTTTGCGGTCATTACGCTGGAATTAGAAAAAGCTGTGTTTCTGTTTTGAGGTGTTACTGATGTTCCTGCTACTGCGAAAGTTGCATTCTTGAAAATATCAACTGTAGTATTTCCGCTTGTTCCAAAAGACATCTGTGCAATGTTTATATTTTTCCCTGAGCCAGATGGGTTAGAGATTTGCATAACAAGAAAGCCGCTTGCCAGTAATGCCACTGTTGCTGAAGAAACCACATATAATAAACCAGCGCTTGTATAATCAGTTTGCAAACTGCTAGACACTACCGGATCGACTACTGTAGTTGAGCAATGAAGAGGGTTTTCCGATGTATTAAATACTAAATTATTCATGATATATCTCCTAATATTGAATTTATTGAATTTCTAACATGCTTGTTTTAAGACATGCTTATTTATATAATATGCGCTTTAACCAAAAAGGTTTATTTGTGTTAGTCAGAAATTATTCAACTCAAAAAAATTAAGCCCCCATGGGGGCTTAAGACTGTTGAGCAATATAAACCTCGGAGCTCTGCCCCGAAATTTACTTCTTTATTATTAAGAAAGAAGAAAGTATTTTAAATGCTTTTTAGAATTTCCAGATAAAATTTCAACATCCTGAAACCCTTGGTTATAGCTACCCCCTAAAGGTATACTACTCGTGGAACTAATAATATTAGGCAAATTCAAGACTTATCGTTATGCTCCTTTAAATATACCAATGATTCACGCAGTTTAGAGAGTATTTCTTTATCTTTGCAAAAAAATTCATCATCAACTTTTTCTACTTTTTTAATGGCTTGCTGCAACAAGGCTGTACCGGTTGTTGTATTAATTATGCTGTGTGCTCTGGTGTCATACTTGTGAGGCAATCTCTTTACAAGTTCCTTTTTTTCAAGCAATTTTAAAGTAGAAGAAACGGTCATAACATCAATCCTAGAAAAATCGGAAATATTCTTTTGAGTAATAGAATTTGAATATTCACTTAATTCTTCAATTACTGCTAAAATAACATATTGTGTATGTGTAAGATTCAGTTTTTGCAATTGAGATTTAATTTTCCGCTGCCAAAGAGTTGACACCTGCCAAAAAAGCAAGCCTAGACTTTCATCGCTGTTAGTATAACTTGAAAATCTCATTATTTTGAGAGGGAAATTAACCGATTCATGTTTTCCGGAACATTCGCAGAAATGCTTTTTCCCATTCCTTCCATCTGATTTTCATTTCCTCCTCCAATTGTAATTGTGTGAGTAATAGTATTACTTCCATCGTTATTTGCAGTGATTTCATGACCAAAAGTTACTTTTATGCTTCCAAAACTAGAGCTGGTTGTAAAGCAATTTAGATTAGTTACTTCCTCAATACGAAAAGGCAAATTCTGACCGTTTTTCATCAACATTTCACCTAATGTACCTGCTAAAAACTTACCATTCAATTTAACATTTTCTACATCAATATCCCAATCACTCCAGCGGCAAACATCTTCATATAAATTCCATAACTTCTGTAGATCAATATTTCCTTTAACGGAGTGTTCATAATTAAACATATTATTGTTCTCCTTTTTATAAGTTAACTTATTCTAAGTATACTTATTTTATTTTGTTAAGTCAATGTTATTTTTAAATTTTCAGAAATTAACAAAATTTATTGACAAATATATACTACTACTGTAATCTGAACACAGCTTACATTTGTAATCTATGAAGGGGGAACATTATGAAAGATCTCTTATCAAAGATATCGGATTCGGAACTGGAAATACTTAAACTGTTATGGCGCGAAAATCGTAAAATGACTATGCCGGAAATTCGTAAAACACTTGAATTGACCACAGGATGGCAAGCGGCTACAATAAAGACTTTGCTATACCGCTTGTGCGATAAAGGAGCAGTAAGGGCTGAAAAGCGTGACCATACTTCTGAAAAAAGAGATGTATATTTTTACTTTGCAGTCATATCAGAAAAGGAATACAACAGCTTTGCTGCCAATTCCTTAATAAACAAACTGTTTGAAGGGAGCGCCAAAAATCTCGTCGCTTCTTTAATAGATGGAAAAAAACTAAATAATGATGATATTGCGGAGCTAAGATCCATGTTTCTTATTGAAGGAGGGAACAAACATGTCTGATGCCTTTCGCTCTATTATTTCCATGTCCATATCTGGCAGTTTAGTGGCTTTGACCTTGTTTGCTTTAAAGCCCTTGTGCAAAGATAAGCTGTCAAAACAATTACAATATTATCTTTGGTTAATCGTGATTGCACAGTTGCTATTGCCTTTTAGCTGGGAGATTAGCGTTATCCAAGGAAAATCTAGGATAGAAGGAGAAGTTATTAGCCCTGTATTTTCTGTTCGTGAAACAGTAGACAAATTGGTCTTAGGAGAAGAAAATAGTATTGAAAACAAAGGTGTTTCTAATCCAGCTAATTTCAAGCCGGTTACAAATACAATTAAATTTCAAAAATTCAATACTGTTGAAAAAACGGCTGACTTGAAAAATCCTACATCTTTTGCCATGCCCTTAGTAGACATTGTATTAACAATAGGAATATTACTATCCCTTTCATGGACTGTATTTTCATATTTGTTATTTGTGCGGCAAGTTAAGAAAACAATTAGAGCAACTGATATTAATATAAGACTGCCTGTATTTAAAAGCAGTATGGCAACAACGCCCATGCTTATAGGAATTATAAAACCCTTTATTGTTTTGCCTGAAAATCAATTTAGTCAATCACAGTTGGAATTTATACTATCCCATGAGCTTGCCCATTATAAACGTAAAGATATATTAATAAAATGGCTTACTAATATTGCAGTTGCCATTCATTGGTTTAACCCTTTATTATACTTTATCCGCTGTGAAATAAACCGTGCCTGCGAACTTTCCTGTGACGAGATTGTCATTAAGGCATTGGATAACACCGGAAAACAAGGCTATGGTGATACGTTGATATCTGTTGTTTCCCACGGCCGTATTCCTCAAAGTGTGGCTACAACAACAATGAACGAGGACAAAAAGAATTTAAAGGATAGACTGATTTCTATTATGAACTACAAGAAACAAAGCAAGTTTTTAGTAGCAACATCCGTTATTCTTGTTTCTTTACTTCTTGCATGCGCATTCGTTTTGGCAGCCAAAAACGGAGTTGCTAATGTTAGCAGTATATCTAAGAATAAAAGTTTAAACCAACAGAGCATAGTAGAAATAATAAATAAAAACCTTGACATTATAACCTCTGCACCCAACCAAGTATCAAATATACACGCGTATATAAGGATTCACAATAAAGAGTATTTAGAGATAGTTGGACTTGGCAAAAAAGCACTGCCTTATTTATATTCAATATATGAAAAAGATAATGATTTAAAAAGCATTATATGCCGTGAGGCAATGTTTGATATACAACCTGATTTGAATTTAAAATCAGCAGAATCCGAAGGTAAATACGCAAACTATCGTATTGAAACAGTTGGTATTGATTTTAATAACCCTATTGACGGAATTTATCCCGCTAAAGGAGTGCAACTTGTAGATACTAGTACCAATAAAGTAATTTGGAGTAATGAATCAGCCTATATAAAAACAGACTTTGCTTGGTCACCAGACGGGCGTTATGTTGCCATGTCCTGTTTAGAAAAGGACAACTCAAATACCAAGGTGTTTGACATAAAAACAATGTCATTTGTCCCACTTCCCGGTTTGTTTGAGCTTAGCCAGATATCTGATAGGCCTTTTATGCCAATTGAAGATACAAACCATCATATATGGCTTTATAAATGGACCTATGACATGTCACCCCGACTTCAAATGACATTTGAGTGGACAGCACAAAACAATAAACAGGTTCAAGGTGGTTTTGCATTTGATATGTTCAGCAAGACAATAAGTAACCATTATGCAGAATTTAAACCGAAACCTACAACTATTGATTATAGCAAATCAGACGAACTTGAGATTAAATATGACTATTTTAATTACTTTGAAAAGGATTATAATCCTTATGTAACAAGGGATAAAAAAATTATAGAAACGGTTACCGGTTTGCTTGAAAACAGTGTTCCAATCAGCAAGCTTGAGTACCAAGACATAAGCAGGCCTAATAATGCAACTGCTTATTTAACTTTATACAACGGCAACAAAAAACAGACAATAGAGCTCAAAATAGACAGTTTGTACTGCAAGAGTGCATTTGAAATAAGCGGTTTGTATTATTCACCGGGATACGATATTGCAAGGCTCATTCAAAACTTAGAAGAAATTAGACCGGATAATATGAATGTTGATGAGTCTGTGGAAAGTTTATTTTCTAACTTCGGACTTAGTCCTGCCTTCAAGATTTCAACTAATGTTGTTAATCTTCCTGAAAATCTGCTTTATAAAAATGGTGAATTCCCTATAAAACTTTATTGGAGCTATAATCTTGAACTTTCCAAAGATATAGGTTTAGATTTTTCAAAATACTTTGGAAAAAATCGTAAAATCCAGCAATATTATTTAGTTAATCCACTGCCAGAAGATTTTCGACCTCACTGGGACACATCTGCTGTTGTTCTA
>CAZTAY010000027.1:4269-23882 GCA_964611655.1 uncultured Eubacteriales bacterium | reverse complement strand
TCTGTTAAAATTCTTTGCTTCTTTCTTTTAAGAAAGAAGTGGGGTTTGGGGCAAACCTCCAAGGTCTAATTCCCCTTTTTATTAAACTCAACTAATGTAATTTTTAAATCAACAGTCTCTTTTGCATTTCTAAGTAATCTTACTTCTACAACATCACCTAGTTTTTTAGTGGCAATTAAATCCTGCAAGTCTTCCATTGTCAGAATTGTTTTTCCGTCAACTTGAGTAATAATGTCTCCTGGGATAACCCCTGCTAATTTAGCTCCTCCTCCTTCGCTAACAGAATCTACGAACACTCCTGAAGCAATAGGAAACCCGAATTGAGCCGCAATATCTCTCGTTACTGTAGCACCTGTAATACCCAAAAATGGTCTTGAGCCAGTGTTAATGATTCTTTCTATTATTGGCTTTGCAAAGTTAGACGGAATTGCAAAACCTATACCTTCAACACTTGATTGTGAAATCTTGGCAGTATTAATCCCTATTACTTCTCCACTTGCGTTTATAAGCGCCCCCCCTGAATTACCTGGATTAATTGCTGCGTCTGTTTGAATGAATTGATAATTAACGCCGTCAATGTTTAACTTCCTACTTAACGCACTTATCATACCAGATGTGGCTGTTTTACCGTTACCCATTGCATTTCCTATTGCAATACAAGGCTCTCCCACTTTTAATGAATCAGAGTCCCCCAGTTTAGCAACAGTAACAGAATTAATGCCTTCTTTTTTCAAGTCTTCCTTTAAAACAGATATTACAGCAAGGTCTGAGCTCTCATCTCCACCAACATAACTTGCCGGGATTTGCTCGTTTTCAGTAATTGAAACATAACAAGTTGTATCTCCAATAACATGATAATTAGTTGCTATATATACCTTTGTGCTATCTTCATAAAAGATAATCCCTGAACCTGAACCCGGTCTTTCCTGCTGATACCTGTTGGGGAAATAGTAATAATTATAATAATTATCATAATCCTGAACAAATGTTGTTGAGATACTAACAACAGATGGTTCAACCGCAGAAATAACATCCACATATGATACCAGCTTTGCACTGCTGTTTGAATTATTTATAGTCTTTATTTTGTCAAATGAAAAAGGCTCTGCTTCAGACACTTCTTCCTTTGCCTCCTGGGTCTTCCCTAACATGCTGTCAGTAAAAGACTTCCCTGCTCCTACAAAAAATCCAAACAACGGCGCGCCTACTAAAGAAATAATTAATATTGCAGCAATAAATTTCTTAAAAGACTTGTCAAAACCCTTTTTCTTGTTAACACTTTCAGTTAGGTATGGGTATGCACTTTGACTTGAACTTTGGCTTGGGCTAGGACTCGTGCTTTCATTGTAGTCTTGAATGTTATGTGAAGTGCTATTCACTTCCTCATCCAAAATTAAATCACTGACACTACTTTCTTCATAATTTGTTGTTACTTCTTTGCTATCATTGCTTTGCAATTCCAGTCCAAGTCCTGAATTTTCTGGTTCTATGGAGCTGTGGTTATTTTCATCGCTTGTATTATTGTTATCATTGAAAAAATCATTTCCGTTCATAATGAACCTCCCCTTTGTAAAAAACTTTTAATACTCAATTCCTATATTCATTATAAAAAGTATTTTTAAAGGAATTATGAATATATTGTTAACAATAATCCAATTTTAAAAATTTTCTATATAAACATCTGTTTAGGGCGTTTCGACTGATTTACGCCATTATTTGTCATTCGCTCATAGGGCGTGTTCTCACTAAGCTAATCATAATCTTTTGGGTTGATTTTACGCCATTTTTCGTCATCAGCTCCTAGCATGATTTTTCTACTTTGCATCGTTGCTTCTCCCTCAAAATCTTGCCCTTCCATTATTGGGAACACGCCCTAATATAGTTTTGCTATTATTCATCATTGCCTCTCCCTAGAAATTGAAAAAATAAGCTCCAAATTCTTGCCCTTCCATTATTGGGAACACACCTCCAGGCAATCACTTTGACATGACCAATTTCCCAATACCAAAAATGATCTAAAGCCGACGCTTTTCGTCTTAAAAATTTAAATTTATACATTTAATTGCTTTTCATTGATAAGTTAAACTGCAAGTTTAATAATTAACCAAATAGAATATTAACATTAAAACAACCAAAAATAAGTTGACATTATACTAATATGCTGTTAATAGTGCAAAAATAGAACCTGTTTGTAGTTGACAGAAAACAGTCAATCTGCTATAATGCCAATATAAAACAGTGAGCGGAAATCTTTTCTTGGCTCACTAAATTATGTACTAATAAAATAATGAAATAATTGCTATATTCCATGTCTGTTCCGATTAACAAAAGCCTTTGTTCAATATGAATGTAACTTTCATATCAAGGAGAAGCGCTATGAGTGAATTAATCAGAGTTGAAAAAACTATGAATAAACTAGATATTTTCGCTATAGCGTTTGGCGCAATGATAGGCTGGGGTTGGGTTGTTCTTGCTGGAAACTGGATTCAGGGTGCCGGAACCTTCGGTGCAATGATTGCCTTTGTTTTTGGCGGAGTCATGGTTCTTTTTGTTGGACTCGCATACTCAGAGCTTACTTGTGCAATGCCGGAAAACGGCGGTGTTCAGATGTTTTGCAACAGAGGAATTGGTAAAGGCGCTGCGTTTGCAGCAACTTGGGGCATTATTTTATCTTATATCAGCGTTGTGGCATTTGAGGGCATAGCTTTTTCTAATGTTCTGAACTATATTTGGCCCGATGTTATGCAACAAGGATATTTATATGAAGTTGCCGGCTCAAAAGTATATCTTCCATGGGTAATTTCTGCCGTTCTTGGAACATTGGCAGTTGCTTATATAAATTACATAGGAACAAAATCCGCTGCAATACTTAACACAATTATGACCGTAATGATTATTGCTGTTGGTATAGCTCTAATGGCAGGATCTGCAGTAACCGGTAAACCTGATAATCTAAACCCATTTTTCGTTGACGGAATCGGCGGAGTTATGAGTATTGCTATTATGACTCCATTTATGTTTGTTGGGTTTGATGTAGTTCCACAGTCTGCCGGAGAAATTAATCTCGCTCCTCAAAAGATTGGTAGCATTATGCTCTTGTCTATTGCGGTAGCGGTTACTTGGTATGTAATTGTAATATTTTCTGTTTCTTATTGTATGTCAGGCGGTCAGCTTTTAAGTTCCCAAAGTACAACAGGTCTGGTAACCGCTGATGCTATGGGATTGGCGTTTAATAGTCAAATGGCATCAAGGGTGCTTATCATGGGAGGTCTTGCAGGAATTATTTCGAGTTGGAACTCCTTTTTCATGGGCGGTAGCCGTGCTTTAAGGGAACTTGCAAATTCAAAAATGCTTCCTGAATTTTTGTCTAAATTAAGCCCAAAGACCAAAACACCTGTTAATGCTATTATTCTTATAACAATTATTAGTTGCCTAGCTCCTTTTTTTGGGCGTGCAACTCTTATATGGATTACAAATGCCGGCAGTCTTGGGACTGTTGTTGCGTATTTACTTGTATCAATGTCATTTGTGTTCCTAAGAAAAAATGAACCTGACATGCTAAGACCTTATAAGGTTTCAGCAGGAGCATTTGTAGGTCCTATGTCAGTTCTTATGTGTATTTTAATGTTTATTTTGTATATTCCCGGGATGCCTTCTGGTCTTTCCACTCCAGAACTTGTTATTATTGGCGTTTGGGTGCTGTTAGGTGCTGTTCTCACACTATCTGCAAACAGCAAATATGGTGATGAATATGGAACTGCCCCCCATTTATTAATGCCTATTAAGTACAGATAGCACTTGATAGAACTTTGAAACACTTTTTATTATGAAGTCATCGCCACGGATTCGTAATTAACGGGTTTGTGGTTGACATATGTAAATATATTGAATCAAACAATAACCGAGGAGGAATGAGGATGTCAATTATTAATTTTGATTTTAGTTGCCCTGTAAACACTTTGTTCGGAAGAGGCAGAGCTGCTGAAATCGGCACAGAAGTTGCTAAATGGGGCAAAAAATGTATGATCGTTACCGGTAAAGGTAGCACAAAGAAATCCGGTCTTTTAGACAGAGCTATTGATTTACTTAAAGCTGCTGGCGTAGAAAGCTATGTTTACGACAAAGCTATTCCTAACCCAACAACTGAAACAGTTAACGATGGCGTTAAAGAATTCAAAGCTAATGGCTGCGATGTTATGCTTGCCCTTGGTGGTGGAAGTATCATCGACTGTACAAAAGGTATTGCTTTCCAAGCTACTAACCCTTATACTTTCGTAGAATATTCATCACTTCAATATCAACTTGAAAACGCTCCTGTACCTTTCGTTGCTGTTCCTACAACATGCGGAACTGGTAGTGAAGGTAATGGAACTTGCGTTCTTACAGTTGTTGAAACAAACGACAAAAAAGCTTTCAGACACAATGGTATTGTTGCTAAAGCATCAATCCTTGACCCTGAGCTTATGACTACAATGCCTCCAAAAATCTTTGCTTCTGTTTGCTTTGATGCTCTTACACATAACATGGAAGCTTATATTTCAAAAATGGCTACTCCATTAACAGATCAATACACATTATTATCAATGCAATTTATTGCTGACTGTATTGTTCCTATTTATGAAGGCAGCAAAGACATGGATCTTTGGGATAAAGCTACATTAGCAGCTCATTACGGCGGAACTGCAATCTTTACTTCTTCTTCAACAGCTCCTCACTCAATTGAGCATCCTGCTAGTGGACTTCGTAACATCACTCATGGTGAAGGTCTTGCAGCTGTTACACCTGCTATCTTTGAAAAAACAATTCAAGCTGGTGCTGTATTAGACAAATTTGCTAAGATTTCTCAAATCTTTGGCGGTAAAGATGCTAACGACTGTCCAGATACACTTCGTAAGCTTCTTGAAAAAATCGGTCTTAATGTTGGTCTTAAATCTCTTGGTATCTTAGATGAAGATATTGAGTGGATGGCTGACAATGCTCCTAAAGTAATGAAAAAAGGTCTTGTTATGCACCCTGTTGATTTCAGCTTTGATGATATCGTTGAAATTTACAAGATGAGCATGTAATTTTACATAATAAAAAAGCTGTGGCTTATGCTACAGCTTTTTTGCTTGTAATTTTATTGGTTGTTAGCATTTTTAAAAAGCCCATTAAAAACAGCATTTGGATCACGCCCAGCATTTTGTTTTGGTTCTGCTTTTTTAAACGCCTCTAATGGAACATCCACCGTTATGTCATTGATGTAAACATCTTCTAAGTTCTCTTTAGGTACAATATCGTCAATATTTGACTTAACACTGTCAATCAGATAATCAACATTATCTTCACTTGATATGCTTTCATAATCCAAACCTGATACGATTGAATTTATTCGCTTATAAAGCGAATTCGTATTAACTGAATTCTCCTTGCCCTCCGTAACCTTTATATAAAAATCCACATCAACCGAATGGCTCTCCCCAGTGTTTTTTGAAACCACACTAGTTTTGATTAAAGGCACATCAATGAACTGTTTGTTTGTAGTGGCGCCACGTGGAGGTTGCGACCTCATTGAAGCAGTTATTCCAAGGATACCAAAAACAGCAACTGCCAAAAGTATTACTATGATTACTACATTGCTTTTCTTCATTTCATATGAGCCTCCATTCAACGGATACCAATTTATTAGAATCGTGTATATTATAATTTTAACATATAATTATAAAAATATCTATTGCTGATGCATATTGTAATATTTATTTGAGAATCTCTGTATTTTTCCTGTTAAATATTAATATATTCAGATTGTAAATTTTATTCAATCCCTTCACATTTAATTTCATGTTCCAGAGCTATTGACAATAAGCTGTAATATTGAACAGTTCATTTAATCACCCCTTTTTGGTAGTATAACCAATCATGAATTGTCTTCTTAAATTATAATGATATTTTACCCTAATTTATTTAAAAACTAAAGAAGTTTTTTCAAAAATATTCCATAAATAAACCTCTTTAAAAGTTTATTTTTTAAGTTCTTTTCTTGTTTGTGCTATATTAGTAATAGTAATAGTGTTAAACTATAAATACAAATATATAATTATTTAAAAGAACTAGAATGTCCATTAAATTTAAAAAAATATCATGGTGTTTCTAATACTTAAAAAAGTTCATTTTGAAAACAAATTGCTAAAACTGATTTATAAAACATAAAGTTTTATCCCTATACGTGGTTCACTCCCTTGACATAGAATGATATGTGCTTATCATTGAAAAGATTCTGATGTTTCAGTGGAGAATAGCACCATAATTTTTTAACTAGCTGCTGTCCACTTAAATACTCCCTATTACCTTTTGTGTTGCCATGTCTATCCTCCAAACCATTCGTTGAAATTTACAAAGGGTTGCCAGCGTCATTTCTGGCAACCCTTTGTAAACGGGTAATTTCTATCGTGCATATATCGCTACCGAGCCACAAGGGCGACTGAACATGCTACTATGCTGGGAAGAATAGCTTTACAAGGTATTACTATTTGTAAACTTGCTTTTGATCGTTCTACCCACAAGATAATCCAGATAAACGTTGAAGACGTCTGCAATTTTAAGCAGAATTTCACTCATAATTTTGATAAGTCTTTTCAGTAATATCGCAATAGCAACCCCATACTGGGTGAATCCCTTTTCTTTTCTGCATTGTTTTAAACGTTTTGCCAAAGTATCCTTCATCTTCTATCACCCACAATCGTTCTTGACACAATGAGTATATAGGATAAAATAAGCTACATACCAACATTTGTTGGTATGTAGGCTTGAGGTGATACCATTGGCAGAATTCTGCTAAGAAATCTGGAACAATATGGATGCATGATCTCTAAAATTCTGGATTTACGTTATGGGTGCAGAAAATGGCGAATGTTGTTGAGATAGAACGTAATTATTATTATCAGCACAAATTTCGATTTATTATCTTTCCTTTCAAGATTGTTTATACAATTTTATTTATCTTGTGGAGAATTCTAATCTTGCCCTAAATGATTTATAAGCGTAAGTAAACAAAAAATGAAAGCCATTAAGATATATGATGCATGAATAATTTTAAAATTGGTATATTTGGTCTAGTCTTTGGTTAAACCTACGGAGTTTTTAACACCAACACTTAAAGTAAAAGGGATCTTAACACAGCACTTGACAGCCGCTGATTAATGTATTATAATTTTTCCCATATGACCACTACATCCGTTAGCCCCGGATTTACAGTGATACAGTTTAAGGAGGATATGAATGAGAACTACATTCATTGCTAAACCTGCCGAAGTCGAAAGACGTTGGTATGTTGTAGATGCTGAAGGACAAACCCTTGGCAGACTTTGTTCTGAAGTTGCAAAAGTGTTGCGCGGAAAACACAAACCAATCTACACCCCTCATGTAGATACTGGTGACTATGTTATAGTCGTTAATGCTGAAAAAATCAAGGTAACTGGTAAAAAACTTGACCAAAAGGAGTACTTCCGTCATTCTGAGTACACAGGAAGCGGAAAGTTTACCGCTCTTAAAGATATGCTTGATAAAAAACCTGAATGGGTAATTAATCATGCTGTTAAGGGTATGCTCCCTAAAAATAATCTTGGCCGTAAAATGCTTAAAAAGCTCACAGTTTACGCCGGAGCAGAACACAAACAACAGGCTCAAAAACCTGAAAAATTGGAATTTTAATTTTTTGAGAAAGGAGCATACTAATGTCAAGCGTTAGATATTACGGAACGGGTAGAAGAAAGAAATCTGTTGCAAGAGTTTACTTAGTACCCGGAACAGGCAAAGTAATTATCAATAAGAGAGATATGGATGATTATTTTGGACTTGAAACATTAAAGTTAATTGTAAGACAACCACTAGAATTAACCGGTACTACCTCAAAATTTGATGTTAAAGCAAACGTTTTTGGCGGTGGATATACAGGTCAGGCTGGTGCAATCAGACACGGAATTTCAAGAGCCCTTCTTGAAGCTGATGAAAATTTTAGACCAGCTTTAAAGAAAGCAGGCTTTTTAACAAGAGATCCAAGAATGAAAGAAAGAAAGAAATATGGTTTAAAAGCTGCAAGACGTGCACCTCAGTTCTCAAAGAGATAATGTTACGGAAAATTTGGCTTGTTTCCAAGGTTATAACCTTGAAACAAGCCTTTTTTGATGCCCCTACACAGGAGTAATAAACCTACAGCAACAGCCCTAAACTGCAAAAATGCGTTGACAGTTTCAAATCCTTATAATACAATAATTATGTAGAAACCCTTATTTTATAGTGGGTTATGAGATTATATAATCACTACAAAACAGGGGTCTTATAACTAAAAGAGACAATGACGTATCCCCCGAAAAGTTTTTCGGGGCTTTTTGTATACTGGAGTTGATTATATGAAGATTGCAATGATTCAATTAAAGGTTGGTTTCGACAAAGAAGAAAATATAAAAAAAGCTCTGGATAAAATTTGGAAAGCTTATGCACAGGGCATTGACATGGCAGTCCTTCCGGAAATGTTTTGCTGCCCTTACTCAAATAAATACTTTAGAGAATATGGCGAGGAACATTTCGGTGTTGCTCAAAAGGCTCTCTCTGACATTGCAAAAGAACTTGGGATTTATGTTATAGGCGGTTCTATTCCTGAACTGTCAGGAGGTAATGTTTACAACACCTCATTTGTATACGACGATGACGGCGTAGAGATTGCAAAACATAGAAAAGTCCATTTGTTTGATATTGACATACAAGGCGGTCAACGCTTCTTTGAGTCAGAAACTTTAACTGCCGGAGAGCAAATAACCACATTTGAAACTAGATTCGGGTTGATGGGTTTATGCATTTGTTTTGATTTCAGATTCCAGGAAATGTCACAGATAATGACAGAACGTGGAGCTAAAGTTGTGTTTGTGCCTGCCTCATTTAATATGACCACAGGACCTTTGCATTGGGAAACTATGTTTAGACAGCGTGCTGTAGATAACCAAATTTTTACTATAGGCGTTTCACAAGCAAGAGACACTGAATTTGAATATGTTTCTTACGGAAATTCAATTGCCGTTTCTCCATGGGGTGAAGTTTTAGCAAAATGTGCTGGAGAAGAATGTATACAATTTGTCAATATTGACCTGTCCCTTATAGACAAGGTACGCAACGAATTGCCTATTAGATACGCAAGGCGTACAGATTTGTTTCAAGTAAAAGAGCTTTAAAGGAATGGTTTCAATGATATTTAAAAGGTTATTGTTGACTTTTTGTTTATTTATAACGCCTTTGTTTTTATTTGGCTGTCAAAATTCCACCTTAACATCAAATATGTCAAAATCAGAAAACGAACTTGTGATTTCTGTTGGCTCAAACCTTGCAGACGGGAATTATGACCCATGTACAGGTTTTGCTGCCAATGGGTTTCATATTTTTCATTCTGCTCTGCTAAAGTTTGATGAAAATGCTTTACCTACTTATGATCTGGCAAAATCATATGTCATTTCTGATGATAAACTGGTTTATACTTTTAAACTGAATGAGGGCATAAAATTCTCAAACGGCGCTCCTCTAACCGCCCATGACGTTGCATTTACATATATGACCACAAAAGAAAAGGGATTGAATGTTGATTTAAGTTTTCTAAGGGAGGCTAAAGCTTTAGATAACTATACTGTTGAATTCACTCTGGACAAGCCTTGGTCAACCTTTCTTATAAATACGGCGCAACTGGGAATTGTTCCAAAGGATTTTTATGACCAGAATTACGCTAAAACCGGAATTGGAACAGGTCCTTTTAAATTGTTACAATATGACGTGGATCAGCAGCTTATAATTGCCCCTAATGAATATTACTATGGCACAAAACCAAATTTTGAGAGGATTTCTATTCTAACATTAGATGAGCAAGCTGCATTGGCTGCGGCTAAAGCAGGAAACTTGGATCTTGTTATTGTTAACCCTGAATACTCTAAAATTGACATAAACGGTATGCATTTGGTGAGTCTACAGACCATTGACAACAGATGTGTCAGTATGCCAATGATCCCTTATGACCAAAATTCAGGATCAGGTAACGACATTACAAGTGACCCCGCCATAAGACAAGCATTGAATATTGGCATAAACCGTGAAGAGATTATTAAAAATGCCTTAAACGGCGTTGGTATTCCTGCCTATGGCCGGGTTGATTCAATGCCTTGGAACGGTGACCATAAGTTCACTGATGGAAAGACAGATGAAGCAATTGCTATTTTAAATGCCGGGGGCTGGTTTGATTCAAATGGCGACGGGATTTTAGAGAAGAACGGCAAAAAAGCAGAGTTTACTGTTGTGGCAGGCTCAAATGACATGGAAAGATATCAGCTTGCTGTTGCATTTTCGGATAGTGCCAAGCCACTAGGAATTAATATTTTAACAGGCGCACTGCCTTGGGATGAAGCCGTTAATAAAAGCAAGACCTGCGGTTTTGTTTGGGGTTTCGGTGATTTCAATCCTTCGGAGTTCTATAATTGGTATCATTCTGATGCAAGGAATGTCAGTTATTACAACCCAAGCAATTATAGCAGCGCAAAAGCTGATGATATGATTCAAAAAGCCTTAGGAGCAAGAACACAAGAAGAAGCAATATCCTATTGGAAGAAACTTCAATATGACAAGGAATATAATACCGGCACTGAAATTGATCTGCCTTTTATTTGGCTGGTTAATATAAAGCATAACTATTTTGTGAAAGACGGACTTGACATTGGCAAACAAATCATTCATCCCCACGGTCATGGAATTCCTGTTCTGGGCAATTTGAAGGAATGGAGAATTATTAAGGATGAATAAGGCCTTTCGAAATATTTTACTGACTTTGCTTAGATTGAGCATTGCAACCTTTGCCGCAACTTTACTTACTTTTGTACTAATAACCTCTGCGCCTATCGATCCTGTTTCATCATACCTAGGCGATAAAAGCGTTTCAAAGGAACAAAGAGAAAACATTGAAAAGCAATGGGGCCTGGATAAACCACCTGCTGAAAGATATATCATTTGGCTTGGAAACCTTTTTAACGGAGATTTAGGTCAATCTTTTTCGTACAGGCAGCCTGTTAAAGAGGTTTTGGGGGCAAGATTTCAGTCCTCCATAATACTTCTGCTTTGTGCTTGGCTTATTTCTGGATTAATTGGGTTTACATTAGGCATTGTTTGTGGCATATTCCAAAATTCCCTCATAGATCGGATTATAAAAAACTTGAGCATTGCCATAAACTCTACACCCTTGTTTTGGATTGGTATGATAATGCTTATGTTTTTTTCTTTAACCCTAAAGTGGTTTCCCATGGGCTTTGCAGCCCCTGTTGGCGTAACCTCAAATGAAGTTACATTTCTTGACAGGCTGCATCATTTAGTCCTGCCTGCACTGACCCTTAGCATTACCGGCACTTCCGCCATAACCCTGCATACAAGACAAAAACTGATTGACATTTTACACAGTGACTTTGTTTTATATGCACAGGCAAAAGGCTTATCCCAAACAAAAATAATTTTGAAGCATTGTATCAGAAACATTTCAATACCGGCGTTAACTTTGCAGTTTGCATCTTTTGGCGAGTTATTCGGTGGTTCGGTGTTGGCTGAACAAGTCTTTTCATATCCGGGCATAGGAAGCGTTATAACCTCTGCCGGCAAGTCAGGGGATGTTCCTTTATTACTGGGCGCTGCTATGTTTACTACAGTTTTTGTTTTTGTGGGTAATATGACTGCAAATGTGATTTACTCCCTATTAGACCCAAGAATGAGGGAGGCAGGATATGCTAAATAAAATAACTTCTTCAAAAACAATTATACTGCAATTAATAATCATATTAATATTGCTAACAATTACAGTTTCAGGTGCTGTTATGCCAAAAGAAGCATACTCGCACAATTATGATAACAAAAACCTTCCCCCTTCCCTTGAACACCCTTTCGGCACAGATTTCATGGGTAGGGATATGTTTTGCAGGACTATCAAGGGGCTTTCCGTCAGTATCTGGATTGGAATTAGCGCATCTGTCTTTAGCGCACTGATTGCTTTGGCTCTTGGCATTTTTTCTGCATATATAGGTGGTATTACTGACAAGATAACGCTCCTATTAATAGACATTTTTATGGGTATACCCCATTTGGTGTTATTAATGCTGATCTCATTTGCTGTGGGAAAAGGTCTAAAGGGAGTTGTTATTGGTGTTATTTTTACTCATTGGCCCGCTCTCACAAGAGTAATTCGTGGTGAGGTTTTAGTTATTAAAGAATCTTATTATGTAAAAGCTGCTTCTAAATTTGGGAAAGGTTCATTTGAGATTGCTGTAAGGCATATCCTTCCCCATGCCTTGCCTCAATTTGTTGTGGGACTTATACTGCTTTTCCCCCACGCAATAGCCCATGAGGCTTCAATTACTTTTCTTGGTTTTGGACTGTCCGTTGACCAACCGGCTGTGGGCGTTATATTAGCCGAAGCAATGAAATATATGGCAACAGGCAATTGGTGGCTTGTTCTTTTTCCGGGACTTTCACTGGTGGCTGTTATAATGCTTTTTTTTGCACTTGGGGATCGTGTGAACGCAATTCTTGAGCCTAAACGTGTTTTGGAATAGGTGTTGATTATATTGCTTGAAATAAAAAATCTTAGTATTTCTTTTGACAATAATCCAGTTTTAAATGATGTGAGCCTGAACTTAAAATCAGGAGAAATACTTGCTATTATTGGTGCAAGTGGTGCAGGCAAAAGTTTGCTTGCCCATAGTATACTTGCTATACTGCCCAAATCTGCAAAAGTTTCAGGTATGATCAAATACAAAGGCGTGGAATTAACCGAAAAAAAAATAAAAGAGCTAAAGCTAAGGGGCAAAAAAATAGCTCTTATACCACAGTCCGTTAACTTTTTAGACCCAACCATGAAAATTGAAGGACAGGTTGAGAATAAAATGCTTTTGAAGGACGGAATTAAAGGGAAATATCCATTTCAATTATCAGGCGGTATGTCGCGATTGGCGTTAGTTGCATCTGCCATTCACAATGAACAGGAACTGGAGTTAGTCATTGCAGATGAACCAACACCGGGCTTTTCATTGTTACATTCAAATGATATGATAAAAAAATTTAAGGAGCTGGCTAAAAACGGCTGCGCTGTATTAATAATTACCCACGATATTGACTTTATACTGCCCATAGCTGATACTATTGCAGTATTATATAAAGGTTCGGTACTTGAAACCATGCAGGCAAAAGAGTTTATATCAGGTGAAGAATCACTAAGGCATCCCTACAGCAAAGCTCTATGGCGAGCATTACCCCAAAACGGCTTGCACCCCTTTATAGAAGGAGAAGCATGGGAAAACTCCAATTCCACATGCCCATTTTTTAGTAAATGCCCTGAAAAAAACCTTGAATGTCTTGGAAAAGTTGAAATGAGAGAACTTAGAGGCGGAAAGGTCAGGTGCGTCAATGCTACTTGAAGCAAAGGACATTAAATTTTCATATTCGAAAGAACATCAAATATTAGACTCTGTTTCACTGGCTGTTGAAAGAGGCGAAAAGGTTGGACTTATAGGGGCGTCAGGCAGTGGAAAAAGCACTTTAGCGCAGATCATGGCAGGATATTTAAAGCCGGATTCGGGACAGGTTTTGATTAATGGGATAGTTGTTCCTAAAAAAAATTATTCACCCGTTCAGCTTATCTATCAGCATCCGGAACAAGCCCTTAACCCAAGGCTTAAGCTTTCAGCTTCCGTTAAAGAAGCTCTTGGGCTTGGAATTGGACAGGAAAAGTTTGAATTGCAGCTTAACGAAATAGGCATTGAAAAGTCTTGGCTAAACAGGTATCCCCACCAGCTTTCAGGAGGGGAATTACAAAGATTTTGTATTCTAAGGGCATTAAACCCACAAACCAAATTTATCATTGCAGACGAAATTACAACCATGCTGGATGTTATAACGCAGGCTCAGATATGGGATATCTTATGCAGGGCAGTTAAACAAAGAGACATGGGGTTATTGGTTATAACACATAACAGGTATTTAGCAGACAAAATTTGCGATAGATTGATTTTTATAGAAGATATAAACAAAAAATATCAAGTGGTTTAAATACAGTTTCATATCAGAATGGTTTTATTATTCAAGAGTCTTTTTAAATCGTGTAATAGCTATTCCTAATGTAAATATCATAAAAACACAAAGGGAAACTACATTAGGCCATAACACATCGATACCGACCCCTTTTAATACAATTCCACGGACAATTTTCAAGAAATAAGTAGCAGGTATCAGATTAGAAAATAGCTGCAAAAATAGAGGCATAGCCTCAATTGGGAACATAAATCCTGAAAGCATAACGCTTGGAAGTATACATGCCATGACCATGAACATTGCCTGCATTTGATTTTTGACAAATGTTGATATGAGCATTCCAATAGACAAACAACAAATAACAAATAATGCTGCCAATAAGAGTAATAGCCCTAGGCTGCCGACAATCGGAATTTTAAAATAGAACATGCACAAGGAAAGTGCCAGTAAAAACCCGAAATACCCAGTAAAAACATAAGGTGTTAGTTTCCCAAGTATAAGTTCATTAGAGTGAACAGGCGTTACAATTAGTTGTTCAATCGTACCACGTTCTCGTTCTCTAACCATTGCAAAAGCTGTCAGCATAATGGTTACATTCATCATTATTATGCCTACAAGCCCTGGTATGGTAAACATTGTTATCTCCATATTTGGATTATATCTAACCTGTGTGTTGATTCCTAGATTTGACATGTTAATAGATGACAGACCGGCAATTGACATCCTATGCTGCATTTTTTCAATAGCATCATTTTGAGCAACAAGCATAGCACTACTTAAAACAGTTCTTGCAACAGTTGAGTCCGAACCATCTATCTCCAGCAGTACTGAAGGATTTTTGCCATTTTTTATGTCTCTTGCAAAATTAGTTGGAATGATTATTGCTGCCTTTATTTCTGAGGAATCAAGCATTTTTTCCACATCATCCTGATTGTTAAGATAGTGAGTTATTTCAAAATATTTAGAATTTCTAAATTTGTCAATGTATGTACGGCTTTCTCTCGTCTGTGATTGGTCAATAACAGCCGTCTTTATATGATCAACTTCTGTATTAACAGCATAACCAAAAATCAACATCATCATTATAGGCATTACAACCGGAATTCGGGAACTAATAGGATCTCTTTTTAATTGAATAATCTCTTTCTTTACAATTGCCAAGAAGCGAATAAAACTAAATTTGTTTTTTCGTTTCAACCTTCTCACTCCTCACCATCTATTTCAGCCCTATACAGCTGGCTGATTCACGCGCCCTGTGCCACTCGCTTCGCTTTCGCTACTCTCGTTTGGCAGGGCACTTCATTCGATTGTAATTCGTCTTGCTCAAACAATTTTCCTACAGCCGTTTTTCAATTACTTCAATTAATTTAGCTATATATTTGATTCAGCCCAATACGGGCTGAATCACGCGCCTCGTACCACTCACTTCACTGCCCCGCTCTCGTGTGGCAGAGCACATCATACATTTGTAATTCGGCTTACTCAACAACTTTCCTACAACCTTTTTTCAATTGATTTAGCTATATAGTTGATTCAGCCCCTATAGGGCTGCATCACACGCCCTGCGCCACTCACTTCACTTCCAAGCTCTCGTGTGGCAGGGCACATCATTCAATTGTAATTCGGCTTACCCAAACAAATTTCCTACACCCGACTTTCATTTGATTTAGCTATATAGTTGATTCAGCCCCTATAGGGCTGAATCACGCGCCCTGCGCCACTCACTTCACTGCCCCGCTCTCGTGTGGCAGGGCACATCATTCATTTGTAAATCGGCTTACTCAAACAACTTTCCTACAGCCTTTTTTCAATTGATTTAGCTATTTAGTTGATTCAGACCATATAGGGCTGAATCACGCGCCCTGCGCCACTCACTTCACTTCCCCGCTCTCGTGTGGCAGGGCACATAATTCATTTGTAAATCGGCTTACTCAAACAATTTTCCTACAGCCGTTTACAATTGATTTAGCTATATAGTTGATTCAGCCCCTATAGGGCTGCATCACACGCCCTGCGCCACTCGCTCCGCTTTCGCTACTCTCGTGTGGCAGGGCGCATAATTCAATTGTAAATCATCTTACGCAAACAAGTTTGCTACAGCTGATTTTCAATTGAATTAGCTATATATTTCATATTCACAAAAGATGAGCTGACTTTTGTTCCGGTAGATTCTTCCACCATTTTGACAAACACGTCCTCTAGGTTTAATGCATTGTGTTTTGTAATAAACCCTGCTGGCGTATCTATGTCAAGTAAATTGCTGTTAAAGATGAACCCAAGCTCATCACAACTTTCAGCTTCATCCATATAATGAGTAGTAACCAAAACAGTAATTCCTTGCCTTGATAGTTCATGGATAATTTCCCAAAAAACTCTTCTTGAAACGGGATCAACACCAGCAGTTGGTTCATCAAGCACCAAAAGTTTAGGTCTGTGAATAAGTGCACATCCCAACGCCAATCTTTGTTTCCAACCTCCTGAAAGTGTGCCCGTAAGAGATTTTTCTTTCCCTTTTAAGTTTGCCATTTCTATAAGCTCAGATTTACGCTCAATTATAACTTCTTTAGATAAAGAGTATATGCCCCCATAAAAATTCAAGTTTTCGTCTACAGTCAAATCTTCATATAACGAGAATTTTTGAGACATATATCCAATGTTTTGCCTAATCATTTCTGTGTCTTTTATAATGTCATGACCCAGAACTGTGCCTGTGCCGGAGGTTGGAAGTAAAACTCCGCAAAGCATGCGTATAGTGGTGGATTTGCCAGAACCATTTGGACCCAAGAACCCAAATATTGTACCTTTTTTTATGTTGAAACTGATAGAGTTTACAGCAGTAAACTTCCCAAAACGTTTGGTTAGCTCCTTAACTTCAATGGCATATTCAATGTCATGATTTTCCATATTTTTATTCCCCCAATATAACTGTTGCATTCATACCTGGTGTTATTGAATCTAAATGATCAATAATTTTCACCTTAACAGCAAAAACAGTATTTTCTTGTTTCGCTTCTGTTGTTTCAATGTTTTTTGGTGTAAACTCTGCTTTAGGGGAAATCCATATTACCTCTGCGGATATTTCTTGATCTTTTAAATTGGATACATGAACCTTCGCCTTGTCACCAATTTTAACCATTCCATTATATTTTTGAGGTATGTAGACCTTTATCCAATAATCCTTAACTTCTTCCACTGTAAAGACATTGCTTGACACATTAACGACTTGACCTACATCCATATTTTTATATAGCATAATCCCGTCTACAGGAGATTTAATTTCATATTTTTTTAATTGATTGCGAGCGTTCTCAAGCACGGCAGCAGCTAAGTCATAAGCAGCTTGAGCCTGCTCTATATCTTGTTTAGAGTAACCATTCATCAAATAATCTAAAGATGCCTGTGATTGATGTACCTGTGCCGTTGCAGCATCAATGGACTGTTGAGTAGCACCGTTTTGAAGCAATTCCACATTAGCCACAGCCTGATTATATTTAGCTTCTGCTGCTGTTATTTCTTCAGGTGTTGCCCCTGATTCCATTAAGTTATTTTGGGACTTTGCAATGTTTAACTGTTCTTGCGCTGAAGATAACTCTGTCAATGCATTGTCAAGAGACAGTTTTTCTGTATCAAGTTGATGTTTAGAGTAAATGCCGACAGTATAGAGTGTTAGTGTATTGTCGTAATTCTTTTTCTGATAATCATAGTTTTCCTGTGCGCTTTCTAATGCAATTTCTGCTTGTGTTACCTGAAATTGTGATTGTTCAATCTGTTGAACACGATTTCCGGACATTAAATTTTCAAGGTTTGCTTTTGCTTGATCAGCTGCTGCTTTAGCCCCTTTAATCTGTTCGGGACGGTTTCCGGCTTTGAGTTCATCCAATTTTGCTTTGGCAACATCTAAGCTTGCTTTTGCCTGTTCAATTTGTTCTGGTCTGTTCCCGGCAAGCATGGAGTCTAATCTGGCTTTAGCAATACGTAGGTTTGCTTCGGCCTGAAGCTCTGTATTTTTAGCATCTGTATTGTCAATGACTACAACAACATTATCTTTTTTCAGTACTTCACCTTCTTGATTCTTCATTTCAAGTATCCGTCCTTGAACCTGAGAAAAAACATCATACTCTTCTGTTTCAACAGTACCACTTGCAAGTATTCCTTTTTCTTCTTTTGTACAACCCGAAATAACAAGACAAAGAATAAACAACGGTAATATTTTTTTCATCATAAACACCTTTATTCATCAAAGTTATTCACTAAAATTCCATCAAACAACAAATCTAATGCATTGTTTATGCTTTCTTCCATTGTTTTAGAAGAAGGCATTATTTCAGGAAATATTTTATACTGTAATATAATTGAAATCACTAAACCTAAAAAGATTGTTTGTGCAGTGGTATGATCAGTTTTTCGCACTTCACCACGGGTATAGCCATAGTCAAATACATCTTCTATAATTTTTAATGCTTTTGAGCATATATTGTTTACTACTCTCTCTTTTAGATCCGGATGATATTTCATTTCTGTTATGAGAATCCATAGCATTTCTGAATTTTTATCCATGAATGAAAGCCTATCTAATATAATTATTTTCAGTAATTCTTTTACATGTATTCCATTATTTGTTTCAAGAATGTCATTTAGCGGTTTCAGTACAAATTTAGTTGCAACCTTTTCTAAAAAACAGTCAAGAACTCTAATTAATATATCTTTCTTTGTTTTGAAATGTCTGAAAATTGTGCCTTCTGCTACGCCGGCTTTTAAAGCAATTTCAGAAGTAGATGTTGCATTAAAACCTTTAGCGAAAAACAGGTCAATAGATGTTTGCAATATTAAGTCTTTTTTATTACCAGCCATATCATCACCCTCCGATAGTATGTACTCACTATAAAATATTGAGATTAGTATGTCAAGAAATTTTTAAGAGCCCTTGATACCATAAAATCTTAGATTTTAATGGCTTATTCAAGGAATGTAAGTCGTTTTTTTATTTGTTTTGGAATAGTACAATCAAGTAATAGCATATTATGAAATAATCTTTGTTATAGGGAGTTTGCAATGGACAAACCAACTTATGTAATAGGAAAAAAGACATATACAGTGGAATTTGTGAAAGCAGGTGAATCAGGAGAGAAGTTGGCTGACGAAGGGTTTAAAAGTCCGGATTTAAAAACCGTTAGTGAAATGATGAAGGTACTGGGTTTTGAGAAGCGTAAAAAATAATTGTCGAAGAGTTTTTGGCGGATGTCAGGAAAATTTACATATTTTGTTCATTCTGTTATGTATAATTGTGGTAAAGACTTTGAGACCTTAGGGGCTTTGCCCCTAAGACCCCACAAGGGGACTTGTCCCCTTGACCCCTTTTCAGAAATGGCTCTGCCATTTCTTTGGGATTTTCTTTAGAGGTTGAACCATTATGTTTTTTTGCGGTCTGAACTTATATTAGGGTTAAGACCTTAGGGGCTTTGCCCCTAAGACCCCACAAGGGGATTTGTCCCCTTGACCCCTTTTCAGAAATGGCTCTGCCATTTCTTTGGGATTTTCTT
>CAZTAY010000027.1:0-4169 GCA_964611655.1 uncultured Eubacteriales bacterium | reverse complement strand
TAGAGGTTGAACCATTATGTTTTTTTGCGGTCCAGCACTTATAATATTCCCTTTTTTTTAATTTTAGCAGTTTACTTGGATTTGCTCTGGGGGTGATAATATGACCACGGAAGTTGAAATTTATGCTGATGTTGTATTTTTAATAAACCTAGTTATGGATTTTTTTATATTTTGGATTACAGGAAAGCTTGCTGGCTGCAAGACTACTTGGCTTAGGTTGTTTATAGGCAGTTTTTTAGGTGCTGCCTTATATTGTGCCACCATATTCATAGAGTTCTTAAGACCTGCGTATGGGTTTTTGTCCTCAATGGTCATCCTTGCCATATCAATGATGGTTATATATCGTCCCTATTCTATTAAAAAGATGCTAAAGCTTATGCTCTTTGCAAACATTGCCGCTTTTTCCATTGGCGGTGCAGGGATTGCGTTGTTTTATTACACAAACATCGGAAATACCATAGGCAGCCTGGTAACCTTTACCATATCAAATATTTCTTTTAAAATACTTATTTCAGTATCTGCCGCTTCATACATAGGAATTAAATTATTATTGATCTGGATAAACAGAGTATCCATTAAAAAACAAACGTTTTACCCCATTAAAATTTTCTTTGAAAATGAAAACGTGGATTTAAACGCTTTAGTGGACACTGGTAATTCACTTAAAGATCCCTTGTCTCAGTCTCCTGTAATCATTGCAGAGTTTGACAAAATCAAATGTTTTATACCGGACGAACTTCAAAATCTATTTGCAAATAACCTAGAAAACAGTCCTGAAAGTTTTCTCCAGAATGTAACTGACGACAGTTTTTTCAACAGGTTAAGGATGATTCCATTCCATTCCATTGGCAAGGAAAACGGGATGCTGATTGGATTTAAGCCGGATGCAATAGAAATACAGGATAAGAAAGAAAATACTAAGATTATCAATGACGTAGTTGTGGGTATTTATAACAGTGCTTTATCTAAAAACGGAAATTATCAGGCTTTAATAAATCCTGAAATTTTAAGTAAGGAATCCATTGCATAAATAACATTACAGGGGGGAAGCATGAAAATGCTGCTTACAAAATTCATTCAATGGCTTAAAAAAATTTGTCTTCAAGGGAATGCTTATTTGTCAGACTCAAGTATTGAAGAAATTTACTACATAGGCGGTGCAGACGTACTTCCTCCGCCTTTACCAGCAAAAGAAGAACAGAACTGGCTTTTAAAACTTGGAGGAAATGAAGATGCATTCGCTAAAACTGTTTTAATTGAGAGAAACCTACGTCTTGTGGTATATATCGCAAGAAAGTTTGAAAATACAAATGTAAATGTTGAGGACCTCATTTCAATTGGCACAATCGGACTCATAAAAGCAATTAATACATTTAAGACAGATAAAAATATCAAGCTTGCCACATATGCCTCAAGATGTATTGAAAATGAAATTCTTATGTTCTTGCGTAGGAACAACAGGATAAAAAGCGAAGTTTCTATTGATGAACCTCTAAACGTTGACTGGGAAGGTAATGAACTTCTGTTGTCAGATATCTTGGGTGCAGAAGAGGATTCCATTGATAAAAACATTGAAAGCGAAATTGAAAAGGAAATGCTTTCAAAAGCCTTAAGTAAGCTTAACAACAGAGAGAGAGAAATTGTGGAGCTTAGATTTGGGCTTCAAAAAGAAGGCGCTGAAAAGACACAAAAGGAAGTTGCCGATATACTTGGAATATCACAGTCATACATCTCAAGACTTGAAAAGAAAATAATCGGTAGGCTTAAAAAAGAAATAAACAGAATGGTTTAGGTTATAGGTAATTTAATAAGAATCGGATTTATCCATTTAACTTGGATAGAGCCGGAGAAAAAGTTTCTCAAACCCTTTAAAAAGCTTTGCTTAGAAATGCTGCACTTGCGGCATTTCTTTGAAATTCTTTGCTTCTTTCTTATAAGAAAGAAGTGGGGGCAGGGGCAAAGCCACGAGGTTTTTGTCAATTGTCTACAGCTGGATCTATCCCTTTAACTTGGATAGATCTTTTTTATTGCTTAATATTTTACAATGAGTTTACTTTAATATTATACCATATTTAGCTTTTTAATTTATAATATCAATTATAATAGTGGTTTGCCTTTGAAGCCAAAATCAGACTGTTGATATCAGGCAAAGGCAAATTGCTATACCCCCATGACTTCCTCCAGTAAAGGCTAAATATACTTGACAGCAAGGAGGTAATGTATATGAGTAAAGCTTATAAATTACAGAAGATATTAGAAAATAAATCAATAAAACCGGTGTTTCAGCCAATTGTATCTTTGAAAAATGGCGAAACATTTGCTTATGAAGCGCTTAGCAGGATTTCAGATGAAGAGCTGCAAATGAATATTGAGGAAATGTTTGTAATAGCCGATAGCCTTAACAAGTCATGGGAACTTGAATCCTTATGCAGAGCAAAGGCTTTGGAGGGGTTCAGGGAATATGCAAAGGAAAAATGTTTATTTATAAATGTAAATCCAAATATAATTCATGACCAAAAATTTATGGAAGGCTTTACAAGAAAAAGATTAGACGAACTTGGAATTTCGGCAGATAAGATTACTTTTGAAATTACGGAACGTATATCGGCTTCCAGTAAGTCTTTGTTTTATAAGTCTATTGCACATTATAAAAACCAGAATTATGGTATTGCCATTGACGACGTTGGGTCAGGCTTCTCCGGATTAAATGTTATTGTGGACATTAAACCCTTATTTATTAAGCTTGATATGCATCTTATAAGGAATATTGACAAGGACGAAACCAAGCTCCTTTTATGTCAAGCCATGACTGATTTTTGTAAAAGAGCAGGCATAAAATTGATTGCAGAAGGCATTGAAAGCGAAGATGAGTTAAAAGAGCTGATACACTTAGGCATAGAATATGGTCAGGGCTATTTTTTAGGCAGACCTAGTGAAGAAATTAAAGAAATACAAAAAGATAAAGTAGCGTTAATTAATTCAATTTATTCCAAACACTTCAAACAAAAGGCCAGAACTTCAATCTACCCTACAATTGAACATCTAGCCAAACAAGGTCATACTTTTACCCCCTTTGAAAAGGCTGAACGAATACACGAGATTCTTTCTCAAAACCCTGCTATTATGGAGTTTACGGTTTTAGAGGACAATATGCCTGTTGGATTTATGACCAGAACCGATTTAAACGCTCTGCTTGGTGGAAGGTATGGTTACAGTTTAAATGCTCGGAAAAATATTTCTCAATTACTAAAACGGGACTTTTTAAGAGTTAATTGTGAAATGACAGTTGAACAGGTTTCACGGCTTGCCATGCAGCGTTCATACGAACAATTATACAATCCAATTGTTGTAGAAAAGGATAATCAATACCTGGGATTGGTTACAATCAAAGACTTGCTTGATACTTGTACAAAAATAGAAATAGACAGTGCAATGCATTCAAATCCTCTAACCAAGCTACCTGGAAATCTATTGATAGAAAAAGAGATTGTAAGCCGAATCTTTTCTGATAAACACTATTGTATAACTTATTATGACCTTGATAATTTTAAAGCATACAATGACGCATACGGTTTTGAAAATGGTGATTTAATGTTAACATTAGTTGCTGAGGTTTTACGCAAATGTGCAAATAAGGGAGAGTTTATAGGGCATATAGGCGGAGATGATTTTATAGTAGTTGGTGATTATGACAATGGTGAAGAGCTTTGTAAAGCAGTTATCCAATTATTTAGCACAGAAGTAACCGCCCTATACAGAGAAGAAGACCTAAAAAGAGGATTCATTATTTCAAAAAACAGAAATGGCGTAACAGAAAGCTTTCCCATTGCCAGCATCTCAATTGCAGGGGTAACCAGCAGAGGAAAACACTATCAAAACATAGATGATTTTTCCAGAGATGTTGCATTACTTAAAAAAAGCAGCAAAAAACACATCGGAAATTATTATAGTATACTTTAGAAAATTAAGCGAAAAAAAGCTTAGAGGATTAAAATTCTTTGCTTCTTTCTTTTAAGAAAGAAGTGGCGTTTGGGGCAAACAATGCTGTCAACTTAAGCTAAACAACCCTTTTAATCTTTGGACGGGATTTCTTGTGGCCTTCTGTGGAACGCTGAAAATGCCTGTTAGGAACAGAGGAAACCTTTGTCCTTTGTAGGCGAAGTATCAGC